>DAOTCE010000020.1 GCA_035452965.1 Candidatus Paceibacterota bacterium
TAACGTGAAGCGGACGCAAGTACACGGTGTCCAAAAAATGGGGGGAAGGGATGAGTATGGGAATGTGAAGAATATTACGGATGCAACGAGTGCGGGATGGGTGGAAGCCACACTACAGTATTGGGATAATGTTGATCTAGGTGGTGAGTATGGATCAATTCGTTCAACTAGCGGAATAGGAAGTAAAAATAAACTAACTTCTTGGGAAGGTATTTTCGTAAATGGATTCCAAGATAATATAACTCTTCTCAGACAAGATTAGAAAGGTTTAAATAGTGTCGCTTCTCAGTGATTATTAATTAATCCGCAAAGGATTTAAACACAAGGAGATTAAATAATAAAATGATAAATAGAAAAGGACTTGTTGCATTGCTTGGAACTTCACTTTTAGCATCTGCAGTCAATGCTGATGAATTAGACATGCAATTAAAAAACTCTCAAGGGATTCCTCAACCATTTGCTGCAGTTAAGAATATTTCAGGGGCAACTGTCGGATATGATGCTTTATTTGATGCAACTCGAATACATCCTACACAACCTAATAGATTAGATATTTATTCTCAAATACCTGGACATGATTTGATGGTGAATGCCTTACCTGCAGATGATTTTTCTTCAGTTACAATTATTGTTGAAGGAATCAGTTTAATTCAACCTGTAAATGCCACTCTTGAAACATCATTTATTAATGAAGGGGGGGAATTCAATGGTAAAAATCTGAATTTAGATGTTTATAATATAGTTGGTGGAGTTCCTATGTTCCAGGGGACTTATGATGCTCGAAGCGTTACAAATGGAAATGGCATTCCCCTTACTATAACAACAGGTCATTCACAAAATATAGTTTTTAGACCAACACCAATTATAAGTCCTGTGTTATATCCAGCTCGTATAACATCTCTTCATAGGGAAAATGGCACAAATTATGTGGGAACTCTTGTGAGCCCCGGATATACGAGTGTTCTTCAAATGAAAACAAACGGGTTAAATAATGGAACATGGGAAGATGTCGCGACTCATAATATTCCATTTCAAAATAGCACAAATCAAGTTATTGAAGGATTTTCAACACCTGCTGGAGAAGTTGGAGATGCTTATTTTAGAATAAAAACTCTTCCTTAAGATTAAAATTATATTTGTTGAGAATTCTGGATTCTATAGAATACAAATGAAATAAGAATGAAAAGAATGTGAAATTTAATTCTTCATATAAAATATTCTGTTTCCTGACAAATTGGAACTGGCATAATCAAGCATATTGTGAAGGTCAGTTTCTGTAAATTTCGGAATAGTTCCAATTCTGCAGGGAATTTGATTTTTCTCACAATATTCCATAATTTTATCAATCTTGGAATGGAATTCCCTAAAAAGCCAGTCTTCATAGCCTGATGTTATCCAATTTATTTCTGCTTCTGTTCTAGAAATTGGCCTTCCTAAACGTTGTCCTATCCCATATTCATGCTCTTTTAACGATGCTTCTTTCAACCCAATCCATACCTCTAATAGCATATCATATTTAGGGACATCTTAAATATAAATCTTTTTTATCCTTGAATGATTTCACATCTGTTGATTTGAGTGTTACAAAGACATTTATCAACTTCTGATATGTTCAGTTTTTCGCAATTGATTGCTTGGGGGAGCTTGTAATAGGAATCTTTTTTAAAGTATATATTTCTACAATTGAGAATTCCTTCTGGTAATTTGCAATTAGACATCTGTTCAATGCAATCAGCATCTTTTTCACAGTAGGATTGGTCATTGTAATAGGTTTTATTCACACTTATTAGTGATAAGAAATTGCTTTTTGCGCGTCCGCCCGTACTCAGCGCTGCGCGGGTGAGGGAGAATTGGTTTTTGGTCTCACCGAGCATGGCGCGACCTTATCAAGGGCGGGCCCGGGCATCAAGACGGAATTAGGCTGCAGACCGGAGGCTGGAGGCTGGAGGTTGCGGGTTGGGTTTGGGCGCGGGAGGGTGGCGGGGGACGGGAATGGAGCCCAAAGGACCCGGTGCATGGGCGCACCCCCGCCCCGAGCCGGTTGGATAATGCGGCAGTTTCAGTCGGTCAGGACGTTTTCGTAATCAGGTGTCGGCTCCACGTCGTCACAGGGTTCGTAGGTGTAGGGGCCAGAAGAGCCTGCAGGCTGGAGGCTGGAGACTGGAGGATCGTGCCAGGCACCGAGGTGGCGGAGGATCTTCTCGACGACGCGCGGGTCGTCAATGACGGCGATAACGCGCATCGGGTTCTGGCAGACGGGGCAGCGGAGGGGGTCCACGTGCCAAACCCGGAGGATGAGGTCCCGCCAGCGTTTGGAGGGGAGTTTGAGCGGCGGCGGCGGGGAGACGCCTGGGCGGTGGAACACCAGTTCCGGCGGCAGCCCCCGCTGGCGCACGCCGCGCATCTTGTTGCTGTACCACCCGTAGTAGCGGACCATCTGGGCGCCTTTGTCGGGGATGTGCTGGGTGATGGCGGCCAGGAAGTCGGTGGGGGTGAAGACTTCGAAGTTGCGGTTGATCTTGGCGTTGAGGCGGGAGCGGTAGATGACCATGTCGGTGGGGGATTCCAGGGTCATCTTTTCCACGGAGAAGGGGTTGCGCAGGATGTACTGGGCGAGGTCTTCGAGGTCGGCCTTGGCCTCGGGAGGCACGAGTTCGCCGGCATGGAGGTTGAACCCGCTGTGTTTCCAGGAGTAGAGGACCTGGACGCGTTCGGGCGGCAGCAACTTTTCCGCCACCAGCAGGCTGATGACCTTGGCCCGAAACAGTTCCTCCAGCGGCTTGAGCGGGGACTCCGGCAGGGCGTGGAAGGTGGGACAGGCGGGAGGCTGGAGACGGGAGGCTGGAGTTGGAGCCTGGGGCGGCGGGTCTGGCGGGTTCCGAAGAAAGAGGCCGTCGGCCACAAGGGCGTGGACGTGCGGGTGGAAGTCGAGGTATTCGCCGAAGGTGTGCAGCGTCATGATGATGCCCGGAACGCCTTTGGGGCAGGCGAGGGCGGTGCGGAGATAGTCGGTGAGGCTCTGGTGGGCCAAAGCGCAGAGCCGCTTGAGCAGATGGCGGTGGCGCTGGAAGTAAGGGCGGAGCATTCTGGGGATGGCCAGGACGTAATGGCGGTGCGGCACCGGCGCCACCACCCGCTCCAGGATGAACCGGGCGGTGATCTGGACATTCTTCTGGTGGCACGACGGGCAGAACCACCGGCTTTTGCAGGAAAAGGCCAGCAGGTACTCATGCTCGCAATGGTCGCAGCGGACGCGCGCGAAGCCGCGCTCCAGGTTGCCGCAGTCGAGGAATTTGTGGACCACCTCGGGGATGATGGGGCGCAGCCGGCCGTAACGCGGCGCGTAAGCCTCGGGATAGACGTCCTCGAACTCGTCATAGTGGCGGTGGGCGCACTGCCACAGCGGCGACTTCTTCGGATTTCTGGCGCGATAGACTTGCATGAATCCATCCGCCAGCATAGAGAGGACGTGTGCCATCTAACGGCACAGGTCCAGAAAGGAATTTTGCCGCGAAAAGGCGCAAAAGACGCAAAAAGGAACTGGAAAAACTGTGAGAGAAATCATGGAACTCTGCGACGTGGTTCGGGAAAAGGGCTTTGCGATTCACCGTTATCATAAGCACGGGCACCTGCTGTCCGTTCTTGCGCCTTTTCGCGGCTGATTTCCCGGGGGTGTTACAATGCGCTCATCGTGAGAAGAAAGGGTCAGCCCATAGATTGGTTCGGTCTTGGCCTCATGCCATTGCCTTAATGCCCAACTGCTCTTGGCCAGCACCGGGGGCGGAACTCCGCCGCATGTGGTTGTACAGGTTGGTGTTGGCGCCTTTGGAGGTGCCCAGGCGCACCCGGGAACCGGGAGTGTTGACCCGAGCAGGCCGCTGATGCATAAATCGTCTTACCCACAAAACGGGGCGAGGGAGACCGGCCTCGGCCACCGGCTGCCCGGTTTCCTTCGTTCCAATTCATTATCGCAACCTCCCCACTCCAGGCTCCGGTCTCCAGCCTCCAGCCTGCTCCCCACCATGCCCTCGGAACCGTAAAAGAAATCAAAGAAACAAGTTGACGCATCTCATAGCAGGAAATCGCGTTTTGCGCGTCCGCCCGTCCTGAGCGCTGCGCGAGTGATCCTCCTGAGTTCTGACGCCTCATGTTCGCCGCGACGAGGCACAAAGGGCGCACAGAAAATTGTGAGTTTTAGCTTTTTGCGATTTCTGGGGCTCTTGGCGGCCAATTTCATCGACGTGAATAGTCAGGCCCGGATTGCCGTCGAACCGCTACACAATATGAAGCTCATTAACCATCTCGGATGCGCCCTCTTGCTTTGCTTGACGCAATTCTCCACGGCTGCCGAGCCGATGCGCCTGGATGATACGGAGTTTCAACGCAAATTCCGCACCTGCAAAAATGAACGGGACGACGCCGAAAGGCACCGCCGGTTTTCGGAAATGGCACGCGCGTACCGCCTCACCAGCCTCCAGGTGAAAGCCATCACGCAAAGCATGCGGAACGACGACGCGCGGCTTGAATTTGCGACTGCGGCTTTCCCGAGGACGCTGGATCCGGAGAACTTTTATGAGGTGTACGACGCCTTTGACACTTTCTCAAAGGTTATGCGTTTGCACGACCGCGTCCGTCCGATAGAACGACAGGCAGCGCCGATTGGATATGTGCCGCCACTGGTCGATAAGGAGGAATTCGGGGGCATCGTGAAATCGCTGCGTGGTGAGTCTTTCGACAATACCAGAACGCAGGTCGCGCGGCAGATCTTCACTACCAGCCGTGGTTTGTTTCTCTCAGCGCAGGTGAAGCAGATTCTAGATCTGTTCGACTTTGAGCAAAACAAGCTCGCGATGGCAAAGCTTGCCTACGAGTTTACCTTCGACAAAGAGAAGTACTACCTTGTGAACGAGGCTTTCGGATTCGAGAACAGCAAAACGGAGCTGTCCCGCTACATCGAGGAATCGAACAAGAAAAAGACGCCTCGGCCGGCGAACCGGGTCAATCCATAGATTGGTTCATTCTGGGGTTGTCGCCACCGCGGGCTTTAGGCAGACAACCCACATGCTACGCCAACTCCTTCTTCAATATCCCGGCGCCATCTACCCCGTCATGTCCCGGGGCAACCGCCGGGGGAAGATTCTTCCCGATAACGTGGACCGGCAGGATTTCATCAAGACCCTGGCCGAAGCGTTTCAGAATACCGGCTGGCAGGTGCATGCCTGTTGTTTGATGCCCAACCACTTTCACCTCACCCGGGCAGCGCTCAGTAGCTACGGGCGCGCAGCAAGCAATCTATCAGTTTGGAAAGGGCGGTCTGCGGACCCGCATGGAGTGGGGTCCCGCCGACACCGAAGAGGGCACTATCCCGCCCCCCTGTGATACGCGCCACCATCAGTAACGTAGCCAACAGGCCAACCCGCGCGACAATAGCCCTCGCGGTTGCAGACCTCAGCCCCAACCCACAGGGCATGCTCGGCACCCCGCCCCGGCTCGATCAGTCGGTGGACGCCATCCCCTCCCGACTCACACCGCCGGAACCCGGGTGTCTTGAGTCCGGCTTCTCTTGAGCCCTCCCTGGCGCCGGCCCGTGCCACCCGGTGGCGCAGGCCCTGGCCCCGGCCGCCAGCCCCAAAAGGTAGCCGCAGAAGGTATCTTCACCCATACGGGCACCGGTGCTACCGTCCAGGTGCGTGATTCGAAGCATCCACCTGTCAGCCGCCTGCCGCTCAGAAGCAGGCCGGACAGCCCGCCCTAAAGCCGCGTCTGGCCGGGGCCCCCTCCGGGTCCCGGCCATCACGTGGCCGGGGGCTGGCCGTCCAGTGGCCGTCCAGTGGCCGTCTCGGTGCCGCTCTGACCCCGTTTCCTGATCAGTTATGGCATTCAAACTGTTCCCCACCGGCCTATCAGTTAGTTCTTGTCAATCGGCGGCACGATCCCGAGGTCCTCGGCGATGTCAATCGGCCCGCTCATTTCATCCTTTCCCCAACCGATCCTCCCGCAATACGGTTGCCGTCATGAAGCCGAAACTCTCCGTCATCCCGGCCCTCGCTGGCACCATTCTGCTTGGAGGCCTAGTGCTCCCGATCCACTCTCTCGCTGCCGAGCCCAAACAGCCCGGGACCGCTCTTCCCGTTTTCACCAACGTCACGCCCGCCGAGGTGGACGCCTTCCTGGCCAGGTGGAACCCGGTGTTCAAGGAACAGGCCAGCAAGGAGTTTGGGTTCCTGCGGGCGATGGACCAAATGCTCAAGGCGGAAACCAACGCGACCCGGTTGCTGAACCGATTGCTCGGGGCTATGCAACGCGAACCGCAGGGTTTGTGGGTGTCCGGCCTGAAGATGTTGTCGCAGCCCGCAGGAGGCACCACCCTGCCGCCGGTGCAATTGCTGGGCGCATGGAAACAGGCTTGTGCCACCTTGGAGAAAGCAGCCCAGGCTGCGCCGAAGGACGAACTGATCCGGGAAGAGCTCGCACAAGCCCGGCAAGGCTTCGTGGCCGCCTGCCTGGACACCGGACGCGACTTGGGCGACGCGCAGGTTGCAGCCCGCCAGATGCTCGCCAGCACGACGACCAACAGCTGGAACTATGGGAACGTCGTTTACGATGCGCACTCGGCCCTGGGCCGCATCGCACTGCAGAAGGGGGATCGCGCCACGGCTCGCCAGGAACTGCGCGCCGCCGGACGCACGCCGGGTTCGCCCCAGCTCAACAGTTTCGGCCCGCAATTCACCCTCGCCCGCGTACTGCTGGAGCAGGCGCAACCCGCCGATCGCGAGGCCGTGGTTGCGTTTCTCGACGATGTCGTGCAGTTCTGGGCCAACCTCGACAAGGCGCCCGCCTACCGCCGGGACGGCGTGCTCAAGCAGCGCCAGAAGATCGAGAATTGGAAGGAGGAGATTCGCGCGGGCAAGATCCCGTCCCCGAGCGATCCGATGGACCAGAACCGCTGGCGTTGACCGTGCCGCGCCCCGATTGCCTCGCCCCAGCTCACCCTCGCAAAACCGATGGACCTGCCGCAAATCCTGCTTGTTCTGCTCGTGCTTAACGTGGTGGCGGACGTCGCCTGCCGCCGCGGCGCATCCGAGCCATGGGCCAAGCCCCTTTGCCTGGGCGCGATCGTGGACCTGACGCAGCACAAAGTGGACGGGCTGGCGGGGATCGTGGTGTTGCCCGGCACGCTGCTCGCTGGCGCGCTGCTGTGGTTCGTATACCTCTACCGGTCCCGGCTCTCCCGCCGTCCCCCGCCGCGCTAGTTTCGCCGCCCGGCGCCCTGGCGCCCTCCGCGTTCAATTACCGCGACCAATACCGTGGCTGTCTCATGAAGCTCCACCGTGGCCGGCTACACCCTCTGTCAAAGCAGTAACCTCACCTTGGCCAATTGGACTGTGGCCGGCACCGCCCCCACGGACGACGGGACCAACAAGACCTTGCCCCTCGATCGCCCGGCCCCCAGCCAGTTCTTTCGTCTGCAATCCTTCGCCCCGCAATCCGGCTGGGCCAGCGACGGAAGGGCCGCCAACCGCGCTTGCCGAACTCGGCTTCGCCTGCCTTAAACGGCAGCCACCAGGCACAACCATTACGCTTTCGCGGTCAACGCTCACGCCGCCGGGGCGGCGAATTGACGCACGTGCCCAGCCGATGACTTTCCGCCTTGCGCGCCCCGGCTCTTTGCTCATTCTTTAGCGGATGGCCGAACAGAAGATTTCAGAGGTGCTGGCGAAGCCCGACGCTGCGCTGGAGATGACGCTGCGCCCCTCGCTCTTTTCAGAGTTCACCGGCCAGCTCAAAGTGAAAGAGCGCCTCGAAATTACCGTCGCCGCCGCCAAACAGCGTCACGAGGCCATTGATCACATCCTCTTCAGCGGCCCGCCCGGCCTCGGCAAGACCACGCTGGCCCACATCCTCGCCAAGGCCATGGGCGCTAATCTTAAGGGCACCAGCGGCCCGACGATCGAGAAAGCCGGCGACCTGGCCGGCCTCCTGACCAATCTGGAGGAGGGGGACGTCCTGTTCATTGACGAGATTCACCGCTTGCAGAAGACCATCGAGGAATACCTCTACCCCGCCATGGAAGACTTCAAGCTGGATATCATCATTGACCAGGGGCCCAATGCCCGCAGTGTCCGTCTTAACTTGCCCCGCTTCACGCTCATTGGCGCGACCACCCGCAGCGGGTTGCTCACCGCGCCCTTGCTCACGCGGTTTCCCATTCGCGAGCGGCTTGACTACTACCACGCCGACGACCTCCAACAAATCGTGACCCGCTCCGCCCGGCTGCTGAACGTTGAGATTGACAGCCAAGGCGCGCGGGAAATTGCCCGGCGCAGCCGTGGCACCCCGCGCATCACCAACAACCTCCTCCGCCGCGTCCGCGATTATGCCCAAGTCAAGCACACCGGCCGCATCACCCCGGAGGTTGCCGACAAGGCCCTGGCCATGCTGGAAATTGACGAGAACGGCCTTGATGAGATGGACAAACGCATCCTGGAGACGGTGATCGTCAAGTTCGGCGGCGGCCCCGTCGGGGTCAGCTCGATGGCGGTCGCCGTTGGGGAGGAACCCGACACGCTCGAAGAAGTCTATGAGCCTTACCTGATCATGGAAGGCTACCTCAAACGCACTCCTCAAGGCCGCGTTGCCACGGAGCTGAGCTACAAGAAGCTGGGGCTGCGGGCGGCGGGAGGAAAGCAGCCCAGTCTGCTGTAGCTGTTCTCTTGCGCCGCTGGCATTACGATCCGAGAGCAGAAACGGGCCCATTTTAGCAAGCCCCGCCTGCCCAGGGGATAATGTGTTGGCAATCTACCGCCTCACGGAAGCCCGGGCTTGGTCGGCCAGGCCCGGGAAAACAAACTGAGGAACGCCTAAACAAAGTGCGCGCTGAAGCGTCTTCCTGCAAGACAGCGGCTGGCGTTGCCGTATAGACAAAGGAATCAGTGAAGACAAGAGACCATGCGGAAGAATGGATTCCGACGCGGCAAAGCCTCCTGACTCGGCTAAAGAACTGGGATGACCAGGAAGGCTGGCGCGAGTTCTTCGAGACTTACTGGCGGCTCATCTACGGGGTGGCGCGCAAGGCGGGCTTGAACGACGCGGAAGGGCAGGAGGTGGTCCAGGAGACGGTAATCGCCATCGCCAAGAAGATGAAGAAGGGCGCGTTCAAGTACGACCCGGCGCGCGGCAGCTTCAAGGCCTGGCTGCTCACCCTCACGCAGTGGCGCATCAGCGACCAGCTCCGCAAGCGCCAGCAGGTGGCCAGCCGCCATCCCGATCTGGCCGCGAAGACGGATCTGATGGAGACCGCACCGGATTCAGCAGCCGAAGCGCGGCTCTCCCAGCATTGGGATGCCGAGTGGCAGAACAACTTGCTCCAGGTCGCTCTGGAGAAGGTCAAGTCCCGCGTCTCCGCGCGCACGTTTCAAATCTTCCAGCTCCACGTGGTGAAAGATTGGCCGGTAGAAAGGGTGGTCCAGACCGTTGGCGTCGGCCGCGCCCAAGTCTATCTCGCCAAGCACCGCGTCTCGGCCCTGGTCCAGAAGGAAGCGGCCAGACTCCAAAAGCGTTTCGCCTGGCACTGATGCCCGCCCTCCACAGCCCACGACTTGCCATGACTCAGCCACCTCGCCAACCTCCAGAGACGCGCGGGCAGGGCGCTTCGCCGAAACCTCGCCCCCGGACCATGGGACGCGACTACCCGCCCAAACTCCGCCGGCAGATCCTCCGCCGGCTGCTTTCGAAGCTTGGCAAGCCGAAGCGCGACAGGCAGACTTGACGCAGTCAGAGTGCGCCATGTCAGGCAGCGAGCAACCATCCCTCGCGGGGCGGCAGAGGGATTCCGCCGAGAGCCCGCCTCCCATCCCCGGCCACTTTCCGCTGCGCCCGATCGCGCGCGGCAGCTACGGCGAGATCTGGCTGGCTCGCACTGACTTGGGTGCGTTCCGGGCCGTGAAGATCATCCGTCGGGCCAACTTCACCGACTCCCGGCCCTATGACCGCGAGTTCGCCGGCATCCAGAGCTACGAACCCATCTCCCGCGAGCACGCGGGCCTGGTAGATGTGCTCCAGGTCGGGCGCCAGGAAGCTGCCGGCTTCTTCCACTATGTAATGGAGCTGGCGGACGATGCGGCCGGCGACGCCGGAAATCCGAAGCCCGAGGCCCGAAATGCGGAGGCGGAACGTGCTGTTGCCGGGCCCGACAACCGGCAATATGCGATTGGCAATTGGCAATCGTACGTGCCCCTCACGCTCGCACAGGTAATCCGGCAGCGGGAGCGCCTGCCCGCCCGGGAGGTCATCGAGATTGGAATCGAACTGGCCGGGGCGTTGGACTTCCTGCACTCGCGTCGGCTGGTCCATCGCGACGTTAAACCCTCCAACATCATCTTCGCAGGTGGCCAACCCAAACTGGCGGATGTGGGGTTAATCGCCGACCTCGGCAACCCGCAGTCTTTCGTGGGCACCGAGGGCTACATCCCGCCCGAAGGCCCCGGCACGATGCAGGCGGACATTTACAGCCTGGGCAAGGTTCTCTACGAAGCCGCCACCGGCAAAGACCGGCAGCAGTTCCCCGACCTGCCCACGCGGCTGGGCGAAGGCAACGACGACCCCGCGCTGCCGGAACTGAACGAAGTACTCCTCAAAGCGTGCGAGAGCAACCCGCGCGCCCGTTATTCGTCCGCTGCCCAGATGGTAGCGGACCTCCAGCGGCTCAGAGATGGGGAATCGCTTCGCGCCCGGCGGGCGCGGCGCCAGCGCCGCCGCACGTTCGCGATTGGGACTGTCCTCCTTACAGGACTTGGTTTGGCTGCCGTGGGACTCGTTGCCCTGATTGAATACTATCGCTCGCAGCCGCGCCTTTGGTTCCGCGACGACTTTGGCGCGTCGCAGCTCGACACCAATTTGTGGGCCTGCGGGCATAAGGAGGATGGCAAGGCGGGCGTGGGGCACCCAGCATTTCGGATCAAGCAGTCAGGCGGGGAACTCATGGTAAGCGCGATGGCGGACCACGAAGGCGGCTGGACCGTCGAAGAAACCGCGTGGGTTGAGCTGAAGCACGACTTGCGGCAGAAAGCTCCGTGCCGGATCGAGATCGAATTGACCGGCACCGTGTCCGGGGGGCGGCTGGCTGTCGGTGCTTTCGCTGGGGCAGTCCCGTCCAGCGAACGCGGTCTGCCCGATGTTGCATTTGCAGTAGTGGACGCCTTGGGTCCGCGCGAAACGAACACATGGCCGGCCAGGCGGTTGCGAATTGACCTCTTGGCGAAGGGCCAGGCTGCAGTTATCTATCCTGACGCGGACAACCTCGAAGTATTCGAGGTCGCTGACCTGGGGGCCTTGCCTCGCTGGCGACTGCGCATTCTGGCCCATGCCCGGACGGCCCGCGGTTTGAATGGCGCAACTGCGGACCTCAGGATAAGGCAGGTTGTCGCCTACACGAATACCAGGGACAACGTTCTGGCCGGCCGCGTCGTGGAAGAACCGAGCGAATGGCCGATAGCAGATGCCGTGATCAAAGACGCGCGCGGACAGATGCTCGCGAAGGTGCGCGACAATGGCGCTTTTGTTGTGCCTCTTGCTTTGGCTGCGGGGCACCTTACGGCCGAAAAGCCGGGTTATGTCTCGTCCAGTTTCCACTCGTCGGGCGGCACGCCGTCGCGCGCGTTCATGACGGTTGCCCTGAAGAAGGGGAATCCTGAACTGGGTGACGTGGTTGACGTGATCAAGTACGGACCCCTCGACGTGCAAAGTATTGGCTTCCGCAGCAACACGCTCACGGCCCTCGTTCTGGAATCCGACACCAACTGGTGGCTGGTGCCAGTTGACGTGGAGGCCAGACGTGTCCCAACTCCCGGGATCGGCGCCCTGAAACTGGAATTCCCGGAATGGATGCTTCTTTCAGATTTCGCGGAATGTGGGAACCGCATGATCGCAATTAAACGTTGGCAGGGCGGAATTGTGGACTTGGACGTAAAGCCACCGAAGTTGCTGCTGGAACTGAGGTCTCCGAGCGACACAAATAGCCTGCTTAGTTTCCCCTGCGGGGCAGCGTTCGACGGCAGGAGTCTTTGGTTCGCTGAGAATGACGGGACCAACGAGCGGTTTCACGTCCATGAACTCGACCTCGCCCGCTTGGTGATCGCGCGTTCGTTGCGGACTGTGGACCGCGGGATCTCCGGAATTGCCTGGGATGGGACGAACTTCTGGATCTCCAGCGCGCGGCAGGGGCTTTATCAGATTGATCCCTCGGCGGCCCTCGGCCTTGGCACGCTTGAGATGGGTGTCGGGCGCCGGTTTCCTGGACTGTACCACCGCCTGGCGTACGGCCAAGGCTACCTTTGGGGTCTTGACCCAGCGAAGCGGCGCATTTGCAGGATCCAGATCACGGACTGAGCATACCTCCTGCCGCAAAAGACCTTGCCATTTCGACCCGAGTTCGTTAGACAGATGCCTGCCTAAGAAGACTATGAAGAACCATGGATCCCTTATCATTGTTGCGCTCCTCCTGTTAACTTCGGCATTGGCTGTCGCCCAATTGCCAGTAGTCAGCGCTTTCAGCCATAATGGTCAACTGATGGCAGCAGGCCTGCAGCCCGGAAGCGTGGCTCAAGTCGAATGGGCACCCACGCCAAGCGGCCCTTGGGCCAGCTCATGGGACGCCCTGACTACTCTGCCTGTGGATTCGAACGGGTGCATTTGCGTCAGCGTGCCGATGTTCTATCGCGTACGCGGCACGACGCTTCAGAACCTGCCAAACATCCTGGGAGTTCCCGCTGGTTTATTCCAGATGGGTGACACCCTGGGCGAGGGTTATTCGAACGAGTTCCCGGTTCATACGGTGTCCTTGAGCGGATTTCTCATGGACAAGTATGAGGTTACGAAGGCCCTTTGGGATGCTGTCTGCCAATGGGCAGCCGCCCACGGCTACACTTTTGACAACGTTGGCTCGGGCAAGGCGACCAATCACCCGGTACACACCATCAATTGGTATGACGCCGTGAAGTGGTGCAACGCCCGTTCTGAGATGGATGGCCTCACCCCTGCCTATTATGTGGACTGCACACTCGCGACGATTTACAGGACCGGTAGAATCGACCTGAGGATATCAAGCGTTAATTGGAGCGTGAATGGCTATCGTCTTCCCACCGAGGCGGAGTGGGAATATGCCGCACGTGGCGGGCAGCCGGGCAGCCGCTTTCCATGGGGAGACTTGGTTGCTCATGCCCAAGCCAACTATTACAGCACGAATATGTGCCAATACGACAATCCTTGCTCGTACGACACCAGCCCGACGCGAGGATACCACCCCACTTACGCCAGCGGAGCCCCGCCCTACACCAGTCCAGTGGGATCTTTCGTGCCGAACGGCTACGGTCTTTTTGATATGAGCGGCAATGTCGCCGAGTGGTGTTGGGATGAGTATGGTTATGGATATTCGGCCTGTCCTGTCTCCAACCCTCGCGGCAGTGAGGGAGGGTACTATCGGATGGGGCGTGGAGGCGACTGGGGCAGTGATGCCAATCTCCTCCGCTGTGCAAAACGGGACGTGGGCACCCCCAGTGGCGCCAGTAACCGTTGCGGTTTCCGCTGCGTGCGGCGCCTTTGACGGTGGCTAACTTCCCCCGCGCCGACTTGAGCAGTATCCCCGCGCTGGAGTTGGGTGGCCGCCTGGCCGTGGCCAGCGTCACGTCCGCGCCGCTCTGCGCGTGCGTCGCCAGCAGTTGCCGGATGATCCTGGGATCAATCACCTTGTCCCCAGCCACCATC
The DNA here is from genome assembly GCA_035452965.1 of Candidatus Paceibacterota bacterium. Taxonomy (NCBI): domain Bacteria; kingdom Bacillati; phylum Minisyncoccota; species Minisyncoccota bacterium. The sequence goes on from DAOTCE010000020.1 coordinate 13,762, forward strand.
AGCACATCCCCCTCGAAGCGCATTCGTTCGAGCAAGTCCGCCCCTTTGCGCGCCGCGTCCCCGGTGCCCCGCGGCTGGTCCTGGAAAGCGAACGGCGTGCCCGGGAACCGCCGGCTGACCGTCCCCATGACGCTCTCCGCCATGCTGCCCACCACCACCACATTGAGCATGGCGCCGCAGAGATTGTAAGTCTCCAGCGCCCGGATGATAACCGGCACCCCCAGCACCTCGAAGCACACCTTATGCTTGTCGCTGGTGCCCATGCGCGTCCCCTTGCCGCCCGCAAGAATGATTGTGACAAACGGTCGTTTCATAATCGCCCGCCGGCGTTCACGTCGAGCGGGAGGCTAAACCATCAAACCCAAGCCAGCAAAGCCCGTTCCAGTTCCCATGCGGTCCACACCGTATCCTCACCGTATCCACACCGGATCCACACCGTGGATACAGCCTTGACATCCCAGACGGCATTTCTGGCGTAACTTGCTGAACTTGCAGGGGTTACAAGGAAATGACGATCCCGCGAACCAACTGTGCCAACTTGGCACAGTCCTACCTTCGCCACTCTCCCTTTCTCAACCAAGGGCCTGCTGCAGATCTGCGAGCAGGTCTTCCGTGTCCTCGATCCCGACCGAGTACCGAATGAGGCCCTCAGGGATACCCATTGCCTTGCGCTCCTCGGGGGTGCATTCGACATGGCTGGTGGTCGCCGGCGGGCCGGCGATGGTTTCGACGGCCCCCAGGTTGGCGGCCAGGTGGGCATAGCGCAAGCGCGGCAGAAACGCGCGCACCGCGTCGAAGCCGCCCTTGAGCATGAAGCTCAGCACGCCCCCGAAGCCCCGCATCTGCCGCCGCGCCACCTCGTGTTGCGGATGGGAAGGCAAGCCGGGATAAAAAACACTGCTGACCTGAGGCTGCGCCTCCAGGAACCGGGCAATCTGCAGCGCGCTTTCATTCTGCTGCCGGATGCGCAAGTGGAGCGTCTTCATCCCGCGCAACAGCAGGTAGGCCGCCATCGGATCGAGCGCCGCGCCGGTGATCTCGCGGTGATGATGCACCTGCGCAATCAGGGACTTCGCCCCGCACACCACGCCGCCCAGCGCATCGGCATGGCCGCCCAGGAACTTGGTCGCGCTGTGCAACACCAGGTCCACGCCCAGCGGCAGCGGCGTCTGGTTGATGGGCGTGGCGAACGTGTTATCGGCCACCACGGCAGCCCCGGCCTTGTGCGCCGCTTTGGCGAGGCGCGCGATATCCATCACCTTGAGCGTGGGATTGGTCGGCGTTTCCAGGTAAAGCACCCGGCACCCCTTGGCAATCTCCGCCTCGATCGCCTCATGGTCGGTGGTATCGCACAACTGGACTTTGATCTGGAAGCGCGGCAGGAAATCGAGGAACAACCGGTTGGTGCCTCCATAGCTGTCCTTCACCGAAACCAGCCGGTCGCCCGGCGAAAGCAGAGTGAACAGGCTGTTGCTGATGGCCGACATGCCGGTGGCAAAGCTGGTGGCGGCCTCGGCGCCTTCCAGCAACCGCACCTTGTTCTCGAACGCGAGCACGGTCGGATTCGTGTTCCGGCTGTAGATGTGCCCGGGCTTGCGCCCCCGCGCGGCGGCCTGCCAATCGTCCACGTCCGGGTAGCCGAAGGCTACGCTGTGAACGACCGGCACCTGCGTTGCTCCCCACCACGAATTCTTATCTTCCCCCGCCCAGACCGAAAGCGTGCCCGGACGAGCTTGAGTTTGGCTTGGCATGCCCTAACAGATAGCACTTTCCGGCGGGCGCGCAACCCGGCAGCTCGTGGCCATCCTCAGAACGAATTGCCCGCCAGCCCGGCCGTCAGCGCGGGCCGCCAGGATCAACGCGCCCCGGCTCGCTTCTTCCCGCCGTTCTTCTTGCGCTTGCCAACGGAGCGAACGGTTATATTATTGCACCATAATATTATGACAACAGTATGAAGACGACAAAGAAGCTCTCCAACGCCGAGACCGCCCTCCTGGGCCTCCTCTGCGAAGAGCCCCGGCATCCCTGGCAGATTCAGAAAGTGGTCGAGCATCGGGACATGCGCCACTGGACCGATCTGGCGCAGGCGACCATTTACAGCCAGTTGCGCTCGCTGAAGCGGGCCGGGCTGGTCGAGTGCCGGCCGCAGGTTGACCGGGGCCGTTTGCGCAAGGTCTATTCCGTGACCCGCGCGGGGCGGGAGGCGCTGCGAGCGAAGGTGCGGGAACTGCTGACGGAGCCGGAACCGATGAAGTGGCGCGTGGACCTGGGCACCTACAACCTGGACCTGCTGCCGCGCCGGGAAGCGCTGGCTTGCTTGCGGGCCTACCGGTCGAAGCTGGCGCAAAACATCGCCTGCTACGAGAAACTGGCCGACTACATGCGCGGTTCCGGGTGCCCGAAGTCCCGCCTCGAAGTCGCGCGGCGCCCAAACTACCTGTTCCGGGGCGAAGTCCGCTGGGTGGACGCCCTCCTCGCCCAACTGCAAAGGAGCTAACCATGCGCGACGCCATCGAGATCGAAAACGCCCGGATGCACAATCTCAAGGGGATCAACCTGAGCATCCCGCGCGACTGCCTGGTGGTGTTCACCGGCGTCTCCGGCTCCGGCAAATCCTCGCTCGTGTTCGACACGCTGCATACCGAAGCGCAACGGCAGTTGATCGAGACGTTCAGCTCCTTCGCCCGGCGGCGGCTGCCCAAGCTGTCGCGGCCCGACGTGGACGCCATTCGCAACCTCTCCACCTCGATCGTGATTGACCAGCATCGCCTGGGCCGCACCCTGCGGTCCACGGTCGGCACGGCCACGGAGGTTTACACCTACCTGCGGCTGCTGTATTCGCGTTGCGGCGACACACCGGGGCTGGCGTCCTTTCACTTCGGCTTCAACCATCCCGAAGGCATGTGTCCGGCCTGCCAGGGGCTGGGCAAACGAATCACGGTGGATGCCGAGCGGATGCTCGACAAGACCAAGTCCCTCCGCGATGGCGCCATCATCCACCCGGACTACCGCGTCGGCGGCTGGAATTGGCGGGAACTGGTCGGCATTGACCTGTTTGACGTCTCCCGGCCGCTGCAGGACTTCGCGCCGGCGGAACTGGAGAAGCTCCTGTTCGCTGAGGGCATCCCGATCGTCAAGAAGCACGGGGCCGGGACTTACGCCAAGACGTGGGTCGGGATCGCCCGCCGGCTCGAGCGGCTCCACCTCAACAATGCCGAGGACGAACTGTCGGAAAGCCGGCGCGATGCCTACCGCAAGTATCTCTCCTACAGAGAGTGCGCCACCTGCGGCGGCCTGCGGCTGAACCCCGCACGGTTGGCGGTGCGGCTGGCGGGGAAGGGCATCGGGGAAGTCGTCCAAATGGAGCTGATCGAACTCGACGCCTGGCTCGGAACCATCAACGGCCCGGTCGCCCAGCCGCTGGTCCGCAAGATGCGCAGCATCCTGTCGCACCTGATCGGCATCGGCGTTGGCTACCTGTCGCTCAACCGCGCGGTCTCGACCTTGTCTGGCGGCGAAAGCCAGCGCCTCAAGATGGCCCGCCAGCTCGGCTGCGACCTGGTTGGCCTCATGTATGTGCTCGACGAGCCTTCTATCGGCCTGCACCCCCGCGATATTGACCAGCTGATCGCACTGCTCGGGCAGCTCCGCGACCAGGGCAACTCGGTGCTGGTGGTCGAGCATGACCCGGCCATCATCGCCGCCGGAGATTACGTCGTTGAAATCGGGCCGGGGCCGGGCCGCCACGGCGGCGAGGTCTGTTTTGCGGGTGAGCGCGCCGCCTTCCGGCAATCCGACTGCCGCACCGCCACGCTGATGCGCCGGGACCAGACCCCCATCACGGCGCCCCGGCGGCGCTGGAGCCAGAGCTGGCCCATTCGCAGCGCAGGGATCAACAACCTGAGAAACGTGGACGTGGACATACCGCGGCAGGTGTTGGTCTGCGTCACCGGCGTGGCCGGCAGCGGCAAGAGCAGCCTGGTGCACGGGGTGTTCGTGCCGATGATCCCGAGCGCCGTGGTGGTGGACCAGAACCTCATCGGGCGGAACAACCGGTCCAATCCCGCCACCTTCCTGGGCGTGTTCGACGACGTGCGGCAAATCTTCGCGCGCGCCACCGGCAGACCGGCTTCCTGGTTCAGCTACAATTCCGATGGCGCCTGCCCGGCCTGCAAAGGGCAGGGAAGCATCACGGTCGAGATGCACTTCCTGGACGACGTCCGCACCCCGTGCCACGCCTGCAACGGCCAGCGCTACACGGATGAGGTGCTGGCGCTGCGTTGGGAGGGCCGCAATATTCACCAGGTGCTGGGCCTGACGGCGCAGGAAGCCGCGGCAGCCTTCACCCAATCGCGCCTGAAGCGGGCGCTCGGGCTGCTCTGCGACGTAGGGCTGGATTACCTGACTTTGGGCCAGCCCCTCACGACGCTTTCCGGGGGCGAATGCCAGCGGCTGAAGCTGGCGGCTGAGTTGGGAAAAGCCGGCCAAACCTACATTCTTGACGAGCCGACCACGGGGCTGCACCTGGCGGACATCAGCCGGCTGATGGGCATACTCAACCGGCTGGTGGACGATGGCAACTCTGTGATCGTCATTGAACACAACCTCAATGTGATTGCGCAAGCCGACTGGGTGATTGATCTCGGGCCCGAAGGCGGCAGCCGCGGCGGCCGCGTCCTGGCCGTCGGCACGCCCGAACAGATCGCCGAGTGCCCGGAAAGCCACACGGGCCGATACCTCAAAGCACGTGTTTCACCCTCCGATGCTGGCGAGAAACCGACATCGGCCATAGCCTGAGCAACTGTGGCCGTGCCGTCGCCACCCGCGCGGAACGGATGGTGCGGCCTCGAATTTGCAGGCCATCACAGCAGCCGGCCAGCGGAGAGCGGATTGCCCGCCGGCCCGGCCGTCAACGCGGGCCGCCAGGATCAACCCGCCCCGGCCTGCTTCTTCTTGCCCTTTTTCTTGCGCGCGCCGGTGTCGGCGGGGTCCCCGGTCGGATAGGGCTTCACCTGGGCGCGTTCGGCCCACGCATCCCACTTGGCGGCCAACTCGCGCGCGCGCTCGGGCTGCGCCGCGGCCAGATCCCGCTGCTCGGTGCGGTCGGCCTTGAGATCGTAAAGCTCCCACGGGCCTTTCCGGCCCTGGCGCACAAGCTTCCAGTCGCCGACGCGAACGGCGGCGTTGCCCTCGTGCTCCCAGTACAGCGCGTCGCGCTTAATGGGCTGGTTGTCGAACGCCGGCACCAGGCTGCGGCCTTCCATCGGCTGGATGACCTTGCCCTTGTACTCCTTCGGATACGCCGCGCCGGCCACCTCAACACAGGTGGCCATGATATCAATCAGGTGCCCCGGCTGGGGTCGCAGCCCGCCGCCAATCGAGATCCGCGCCGGCCAATGCGCGATGAGCGGCGTTGAGATCCCGCCCTCGTGGTTGTAATGCTTGTAACGGCGGAAGGGGGTGTTCTCCAGCGTCGCCCACGACTGGCCGCAGAAGACGTTCGAATCCGCCGAGCCGGGCGGCTGCCCGACGTAGCGCCCCTCGGGACCGGCCTCGGCATTGCCGCCGTTGTCCGAGAGGAAGAGGATCAGCGTGTTGTCGAGCGCGCCGCGCCGGCGCAGCGTGTCCACGAACCGGCCCACCGCCGTGTCCATGTGCGCCACCACCGCCGCATAGATCGCCATGATATGGTCGAAGCGGTCCTGCTCCTGCGGCGTGAGGGTGTCCCAGGCCTTGACCTCCGGGGCGCGCGGCGAAAGCGGCCACGCTTTGTCCACGATGCCCAGCTCGATCTGACGGGCGCGCCGCTGCTCGCGCAGTTTGTCCCAGCCGATCTTGTACTTGCCGCGAAACTTCGCGATCTCCTCCGCCGGCGCCATCAGCGGGAAATGCGGCGCGTTGAAAGCCAGGTAAAGAAAGAACGGCCTGGTCTGTTCCCCCTCCTCAATGAACTTCAAGGCGTTGTCCACAAAAGCATCGGTGGTGTAGAAGCCCTCCGCCGGGGGTTGAATGTGTTCATTCTCCCGCGCCAATGAATCGGGACGGAAATAATTAGCCGTGCCTTTGATGACCCCGAAGTAATGGTCGAACCCCCGCTGCCGCGGCCAGTTCGCCTTCTCCGTTTCGTCTGCCGGCTCCGTGTATCTCGTCACGTGCCACTTGCCCGCCATGACGGTGCGATAGCCTGCGCTGCTCAGGACCTCGGCCAGGGTGACGCAGCGATCGTTGAGGTTGCCCTGGTAGCCCGGCTGCTGGCGGTCTGTGACCATGTGGCCGACGCCGGCCTGGTGCGGGTAAAGCCCGGTCAGCAGCGAGGCCCGGGTGGGACAGCACCGGCCCGTGTTGTAGAATTGGGTGAAGCGCAGGCCGCGGGCGGCCAGCTTGTCCAGGTTCGGCGTCGGAATCTCGCTGCCGTAACAGCCGAGGTCCGAAAAGCCCATGTCATCCACCAGGATGACCGCGATGTTCGGGCGCTGACCGACGGCGGCCCCGTCCGTCCCGAGCGCGAGGATAAGGGAGGCGAAACCGATGAGGGCTGCATGCTTCAAGTTCATGCCCGTGATTGTGCCGCCCCCAAGGGAAGTTGGCAATATCGGCCAGCCCGCGATCAGGAGAGCCCGCGCAGGATCCGCTCCAGTTGCGCGGCATGCACATCCAACCCGGCCTCCGTCCACACCACATAATCGGCGCGGGCCATCTTCTGCTCGACGGGCCATTGCGCCCGAATGCGCTGCTCGATCTGTTTGGCCGGCCAGCCCCGTGCCAGCAGACGGTCACGTTGTGTGGCGGCGGAGCAGGCAACACAGATGGTTGCGTCCAGCTCAGTCTCGGCCTGCGTTTCAAACAGGAGCGGAATCACCACGACCGCCAACCGATGCCCCTCCGCCCGCCAGGCTGCAATCTGCTCGCGCCAGAGCAAACGGATGCGAGGATGCAGGATACTCTCCAGCCGCGTCCGGGCGGCCGCATCGGCAAAGACGCGCTGGGCCAGTTCCTTTCGCCGCAGCCGCCCGTCCGGCGCGATGATTTCGGCGCCGAATGCGTCCCGAACTTCAGCGAGTGCCGGCTGGCCCGGCTCAACCACCTGCCGCGCCAGATCGTCGGTGTCCACCACGGGGAAACCGCGCGCCCGGAGGAGCTGCGCGGCGGCGGATTTGCCCATGCCGATGCCACCGGTGAGACCGAGAACCTTCATAGTCACGGTCCGGTACCCGCCCGAGCGGTCAGCGGCGGAAGGCGCGGTAGTAGCGGGAGTTGAGCGTCGGAGTGGTCGTGTCGGTGTAGGTAAAAGCGCCGGTGGTGTTGCTGTTCGTGCTGAGGGCAACCCAGGAGGTCAGATCGGCCGAGCCCTCCACGACGTAATCGAAGCCCGGCTGGGCGGTCACCGTGAGCTGGAACTGGCCATTGGTGAATATGCCACTCAAGACCGGGTCATAGGCGGTGAGCAAAGCCTCGGCGTTGGTCAAGGTGAGGCTCCAACCGGTGGCAATGAAGCCGGCGTCACCGTTGGCATCATCATACACATAGAGGCGCCATGCGCCGTCGGCACTGCTCCCCCGCAAGGCGGCGAGGGTTGAGCCGTAAGGTTGAGGCGCAGGGTTGCCCGGGAAGCTGACCGGGCCCTCGTAAGCCGCGGGCCGGTAACTCGGAGCGGTGATCGCATCGTGGTTGGGCAGGCTGCCCGGGGCGGCGTCGTCAAAGGTCAGGTTGAAGTTATTCAACGCATAGGCTCCGCCGGCGTGCGACATCAGAACAACATTGCTGCCGGAGGGACTGACCAAGAGCATGCTCAGGTCGTGCGGGAAGGAATGGTTGAGGCCGTAAAGGGTAACGGTAGCCTGGATGACGCGGCGATCGGCGAGGCCGGAGACGTTGACCACGGCCGGATAGGGACTGGCAACGCCCTTGTCCGGGATGGTGATCGCACCCGATTCGGTGAAGGTGGCCGGAGCGACGGCGGCAATGGTGAAGGAGACGTTCGTCGTGTAGCCGAGGGCCGCATCGTGACATTGCAGGGTGGCGACGAGCGTCCCACCGAGGTTGGGATCGGCCTTGAAAGTGAACCTTTGTTCACTGGAGCCGCCCTGGACGAGGGTTCCGTAAACATTGGACAGCTTGGCAGGCGGGTAGTCTGCGCCAGCGGTGACGCCTCCCGTGGTCTGCAGGTTGGCGGTGAGGTTGGGAAGGTCCTGCGTGCCGTCGTTGGTCAGGCCCAGGGACAAGGTAACGGTCTCGCCCGGGTCAATCGCGCCGTTGACGGGGCCGCTCTCATAATTCAGCACCGCGCCGGCGGTGGCGATGTGAGGAACAGGTTTGATCACCGTGATCGTGTTGGTCGCGCTGTTGTTCGCGGCAGCGAGCTCGGTGGAACCGGTCGAGAGGAAGACCTTGTTGGTCAGGACAGCCGTGTTGGCTCCCGAGGGAATCAGGGACGGAGAGGGAATCACGACGGCAGTGACCGTGGCGACGGCCCCGGCGCTCAATGCGCCAAGGTGGGCCAGGATGTTGGTCGCGTTCGCGGTCCACATCACCACGGACGCAGAGTCAGAAGCGAGGCTGACGTTCGTGGGCGAGAACGAGTAAGCGAGGACCACGTCGAGAGCCGTATCCGGGCCGAGGTTGGTGATGGAAACCGTGTTGGTGAAGGGGAAGCTGGCGACGACGGCGTTCGCCACTTCCTGGGCCAGGCTCAAATCCGCGACCGGGCGATTGAGGGCAGTGAGGAAGGACACGGAGTTGTTGGAGGGGTTGATGTCCCTCTCGCTGTGCACTTCATCCACGGCCACACTGGCGGTGGTGGCGAGGGTCGTGTTGGTCGAGCCCTGAGGAATTGCGGCCGCCGTGGGCCGCACGACTATGGTCACATTCGTGTAGGCTCCGTTGTTCAGCTTGCCGAGGTCCGCAAAAGTAATCGTCTGGCCGGCGACGGTGAAGTTGGTGGGAGTGGCGGAATCCAGGACAACGCCGGCAGGCAGCGTGGTGGTGAAACGGGGAGTGGCGGACCCGGGCCCCTTGTTGGTGATGGTATAGGCGCAAGTCAGAAGCTGCCCGGCAAGAACCGGGTTGGGAACGGCGACGGCGCTCAAGGCAAGATCGGCGCCCTGGTTGGTGCTGACAAGGTTGAGGGTGCTGAGGGCGAGGCTCCAACCGTTGGAGATGGCGCCGGAATCGCCCACGGTGTCATCGTACACATAGAGCGACCAGAGGCCGTTGGGATTGGCGCCGCTCAACGCCGAGAGATTCGCCTGGTATGGCCCTGCCGGCGCATTGGTCGGCAAAGCGGTCGGGGGGGAATAGGCGGCTGGCCGCCAGGCGCCTGAAGTAATCTGGCCGGTGAGAGGCACGGGGGCGCCGGCATAGTCGTCGAACGTCAAGTCAACATTTTCAACCGGCTGGTCGCCGGCATGCGACATGAAGAGCGCTTTGGCGCCTCCGGGCGCCACCAGCAAGACATTCATGTCTCCCGGGTAGCTGTGAGTCAGGTTCGAGAGCGTGACCGTCACCCGGCCGAGGGCGCCCTCAAAGCCGGAGACGTTGATGGCTGCCGGATATGGCGTGGCCGGGCCAAGCTGCGTGGGGTAAACAGACAGGTCGGGAATGAGAATGACGTTGGTCTTGGCGAAGACCCGGGTCGTGGGCAATATGAAACTGAAACTCACCGGGGCGTAGTTCACCGCGCCGTCACGGAGTTCAAGCACAGCGGTTATGGTCTGCCCATTGGTGCCATTGGCCTTGAAGGAGAATGACCGGCCCACCGGCACCCCGCTGGGAGCCAGCAGCCCATAGTTCTGCGGGTTATTCGGCGCGACCGGGGCGACGCCGTTGGTCGCCAGCAAGGTCCCCACCAGGTTCAGCGTGCTCACGTTGCCCACATTGCGCAGGCGCAGGATCAAGGTGTTCGTCTCACCAACGTCAATCGCGCCGTTAACCGGTCCGCTCTCCAAGGTCAAGGTGGCTTCCGCCGCAATAACACTGACATGCGGCGCGGACACTGTCGTGGTTGCGGACGCCGTGTTGTTAGCCGGGTGAGGATCCGGCTGGGTGGCAGCAACGCTGGCGGTGGTGGTGAAAACGCCGTTGGTGGCCGTGACCGCGGTGACAGTGATGTCAGCATGCTCCCCTTTGGCGAGGTTGGTAATGCTGCAGATAACGGTGTTGCTGGAGACCGCGATGGTTCCATGCGTAGTGCCGGTCGCAACCACGCTGAAGGTGGACGGCAGGGTCTGGTTGACGACAACGCTGGTCGCGGTGCTGGGGCCCACGTTCGTCACGCCCACGACGTAGAGAACGTTGCTCCCGGCGACTACCGGGTTCGGGAAACCGGTAAGGCTGATTGCGAGGCCGGCGGCGGGGCCGACGGTAGTGCTGACCGAAGCGGTGTTATTGGCCGCGATGGGGTCAAACTGGCCGCTGCCCGCGGTGGCGGTGGCGGTGATCAACCCTTCGGCGCTGGGGATCACTGTAATGGTAGCATTGGCTGAGGCGCCCATGACAAACGTGTTGGTCAGGCTCCAAAGAACCACATTGCCGAGAACGCTGGCGGTGCCACGAGAGGTCGTCACCGACTGTATCCGGGCGCTCACCGGCAACGCGTTGGTCACGGTAATGGGCGAGGTGGGACTGGCAAAGGCGGGACTGGGCCCGTTATTGGCCAACGACACCGTGTAAGTCAGCGTCCCATCTACCAGAACCGGGTTGGGCACCGCGGCAATCGCGACGGAGAGGTCCGCCGTGGCGGGCGTGACCTGGGTCCTTACGGTGGTGGAATTATTGCCCAGGTTGAAGTCGGGCTGCTCGGACACAACGGAAGCCGTCGAATACGCGGGGTAATTGGTTCCCAAATCGCCCGGTTGCACGACCACGAACAAGCTGGCCCCCGCCCGCGGGAGCATCGGCCCCAGACTGAACGTAACCACACCCCCTTGCTGCGAATAGGTGCCCTGCGGCGTCGTGGCGGAGATAAAGGTCGCGTTGGGGGGAAGCAGGTGCGTGACGGTGACGCTGGCGGTGGTGCTGGGGCCAAGATTGGTCACCGCGATATTGTAAGTCAGGTTGTCGCCGGCAATGACCGTGGTGGGTTGCCCGGTCATGTCGAGGGCCATATCCGCCCCGGGGCACTGACCGCCGCCATCCGCGCAAAGGGTTGGTGTTAGAGACAGGGACCAGCATTGAATCACACCGAGGTTGAACGAGCCCGAGTCGGTGGCACGCAGCTGCCAAACGCCGTTCACGTTGGTGCCGGACTTGCCGGCGAACACGGACAGCGGTTTGCTGGGTTTGTACGAGCCGACAAACGGCGCGACGCCGGAGCTGATGGGAGTCAGTGCCGCATCGTCGAACATCGTTCTTTGCGGGTCCGCGCAGGTCAGGCCGTAATTCTGGCCGGTAAAGCCGTTGTTCGCCGTGAGCGTGCAAACGGTGCCGTCCGGGGCGATGAGGTCGAGGGTCAGGAAGTAATCTATGTCCGCGGAGACAAAGAGGGACACCGTCACTTTATTGACGGCGAAGTTGATATTCGAGACGACGACGGCTGAATTAGTAAAGCCAGGGGCGGGAATCGCGACTGGGGAGTTATTATCGAACCGAAGCGGCGTTCCGGGCACGCCAGTCGGGAGGCTGAATTCCAGGATGCTCACTCCCTGGTCAGAGCGGACCAGGAGAGACATCTCAATCGGGGTGCCGCAGATAAATGAAGGCACGGTGCTGATCCTGAACGGCACCAGGTTTGTGCCCAGGCCGCTGATGGGGATATTGGCATAGGCCGAGTTCGGCTGGGCAATGGCCACCCCGGGGGTGGTAGTGGACAGCGTCGCGCTGATGCCGGTGACGTTCGTGCTGCCCACGTTATTCAAGATCAAAGACAGGTTGTTGCACTCGTTGAACTCGATGATGCCGTTGCCGTTGCCGCCGCTCAGGTAATTGGTATGGAGCACCAGCGGATTCTTGGGCAGGAGAGTGGGGAACGCGCGGAACAGGTTGAGGCGGCCGCCTGACACGCAAAGCCCGGGCACCACCGGATCAACGGTGGAGAGCAGGGCGTCTTTAATCTCGGCGACCGTGAGGGTGGGGTTGGCGGCCAACAACAGGGCGCAAGCGCCCGAGACGTGTGGCGTGGCCATTGAAGTGCCGCTCATGTACTGATAGCCGCCGCCGGGCCTACAGCTCAGGATGTCGCTGCCAGGCGCGGCCAGATCCACTGAGATCAACCCAAAGCAGGAGAAGTCTGAACGGAGGTCGTTGTGGTCAGTGGACATCACGGCGACAATGTTGGAGGAAGTGTAGCTGGAGGGATAGTGGGGGATGATATCGTTGTCGGTCCCGGAGTTGCCTGCCGCCGCCGTGAAAACGATGTTGGCGGCGCCGGCCGCATCAATGGCGTCTTTGAGGGCCTGGCTGTAGGCGCCGCCGCCCCAGGAGTTGTTCATCACCCTCGCGCCCATCTGCGTAGCGTATTGAACGGACGAGATGCCATCGGCGGTGGAGCCGCCAAACGGCCCCAGGAACCGGACCGGCATGATCTGCACCTGCCAGCAGACGCCGACAACGCCGAGCGTATTGTTGCCCTCGCCGCCAATGGTGCCAGCGCAGTGGGTACCGTGCTCGTCTTCGTCCATCGGATCGCCATCGTTGGCGTAGAAGTCGTAGCCATGGACGTCGTCCACGTAACCATTGCCATCATTGTCCAGGCCGTCGCCGGGAGTCTCACCCAGATTAGTCCAGATGTTGTTCGTCAAGTCGGGGTGGGTGTAGTCCACGCCGGTGTCAATCACGGCGACGAGGATCTGCCGGCTGCCGGTCGTGACATCCCAGGCCTCCGAGGCGCGAATGTCGGCGCCAGGGGTGCCGCCCGTCTGACCCGTGTTGAGCATGCCCCACAGTTCGTTGAAGCGGGGATCATTGGGAAAGGTGGCGTCGGCTTCCACCCAATAATCCGGCTCGGCATACAGGACGCCTGGATTGGCATTGTAGGACAGCAGGGCCTGCTCGACGGTCTGGCCGGCGGGCAACGCTATCAGGCACAAATTTGGAACAAGGCCGTATTCACGAACGATCTGGGCTCCGCCCAGGGTGCTCAAAATCTGCGCGCGCTGAGCCGACTCAACTCCAGAGGCGAACCGCACCAGCAGTTGGTTCGGGGTGAAATCCTGCCCGGGTGCAAGCTGGGTAAAGTCACGACCGGCGGGGGGCAGACCAACGCCGGCAGCCGCGACCTTGAGAATGGAGTGATTGACCTGGCCGGCGGCGGCCTGAATGGCGAGGGCGGCGAAGAGCAGGCCGGCGGATACGAAGCGGGCACAGCGCGGGAGGCCCCCCGCGCTGAAGAACAGGTTAACGAAGGTCTTCATGTGGGGAATAAGTCGCATAGGACAAATAGGTGACTCAGAGTTACTGCGCGCCGAGGCGGAACATTCTGGACCCGCTGCCGATGGGCAGGGTGACTGTGTTGAGCCCGTCCACGATCACTGGCGCCGGGCCGTCAACCCGAGTCCAAACCACCGGCGGGGTCAAGGTGGCCGTGCTTTCCAGGCCGAGATTCCACAGGTTCGCCGGCCAGGCGATGATCACGTTGGCACCCGCGTGTGAGACGTTAAGCGGCAGCGGTGTCGGCGTCGAAGTCCAGTTGAGCCGGAAGAACCGGTTGCCGGGGCCGATGGGCACGACGACCGTGATCTGCCCGTCGACCAAAGCTTGCTGCGCATCGGTCACCGGCAGCCAGACGGCGGGCGGCCTCAAGTCAGTCGTGCTTTCCAGGAAGTAACCCGCGTAAGCCGGCCAGGAGATCGCCAGCCCGCCGCTGACGCGCGTGAAGGTAAGGTCCAGAGGCGCAGCTTGAACGATAGTCTTGACGGCCGCCGCGTTGTTCGCCTTGAGAGGATCAATGATATCGGAGCGACAAGAGGCGGCGTCGGTGATGGTGCCCACCGCCAACGGTCTGACGGTAATTGTGAAGCTGGCCTTCGCGCCATTGGTCAAGTTCCCCAGGTTTGCATAGGTGACGACGAGCTGGCCTGACTCCGTGTAGCTGGTGGTGCTGCCCGGCGAGGCGGAGACAAAGGACACCGAGGACGGCAGCGTGTTGGAGACGGCCACGCCGGTAGCGGTCGCCGGGCCACGATTTGAGACAGTGAACGTGTAAGTCAGTTCGCTGCCCAGCAGCACCGGATTGGGCGAGTCCGCGAGAGTGAGAAGCAGATCGGCGGTGGGGGCGGCGACGAGAATATTGGTCGAAGCCGTATTGTTGTCCGGATTCACGTCGGAGGTGCTGGTCGTCAACGCTGCCGCGATCGTAAACGCGCCGGTATTGGTGGGCTGGAGGGTGATGGCGTTGGCAGCCCAGTCATTCGCAGCGTTGGTTCCAAGCCACGCGGTTGTCCAGGTCACCACGCCCGCGCCGTAGGTCGTGCTGCCGGGCCGCGAACTCGTCACGTAAGCCATCCCGGCGGGCACGGGGAGAGTCACAACGACGTTCGAGGCGTGCCAGGGACCGTAATTAGTCAGGCTGAGCGTGAAGGTCAGGTTGCTGGTCACGACGTAGGGAGGCTTGGGATCTGAGACCGTCATGGCAAGGCCAACGTCGGCGGCGGGCGAGACCGCCCCGGAGGTGACCAGGCTGAGGGACCAGCCATTGGAGATGGCGCCGTGGTTGCCCAGCGCGTCGTCAATCACATAGAGCGACCAGTCGCCATTAGGATCCCGGCCGTTAAAGGCGGACAGATTGGTGCTGTAGGGCGCGGGCGGGGTGAGTGCCGGCGGGAAGGGCGGGGTCGCCATGGCGTAGGAGGTCGGCCGATTAGTGCCGGAGACCAGCGCGCTGAAGCGCGGCAAACTGGCGGCCGTATCGTCAAACGTCAGGTTCACATTATTGACGGTGAAACTGCTGCCGCACTTGGCCATCAAATATGACTTCTGGCCGGTGGGCGACACGAGCAGAACGTCAACGTCATTGGGCCAGGTGTGACTCAGATTTGACAGTGTCACCGTGGCTTTGGTCACCAACCCGGCCAGGCCGGCGACATTGATGGTCGAAGGATAAGGAGTGGCGTTCGTATTATCGTTGATAATAATGGCCGCCGAGTTGGCGAAGCGGGTCGCTCCCTGGCCCAGCGTAAAGTTGAACACGACTTGACCGAGATTGTTGGTTGCGCCCGGGGGCCGGTCTTCAAGCTGGAAGGTGGCGCCAATAGTCTGGCCGTTCGTGCCAATCGCGGTGAAGGTAAACGGCTTCCACGCCGAGGGTCCGTGCGTCACCAGCACGCCGTAGCTGTTGGTGGCGGGCGTGTTGGTCAGGTTCGCCCTGGGGTTAGCCACCCCGTTCGTGGCCAGGAGTTCGGCGACCAGGTTCACGGTGTTGGTGCCGAGCCTGTTCCGCAAGGCAAAGCGCACGGTCACCGTCTCGCCCGGGTCAATCGTCCCGTTAATCGGGCCGCTCTCCGCGACGAGGGCCGAGCCGGCATTGACGATCAGGCTGCCATCCGTCTCCAGGACTGTGAGCGTGGCGGCGCTGGGATTGACGAAGACGGCATTGCCGACCAGGTTGGAGAGAAGCAACGAGACCGTGGTTTCGCCCTGCAGTATGCCATCGTCTTTGACCGGCACCGTGAAGGTCTTGAGCGTTTCGCCAGGGTTGAAGGTAAGGGTGCCACTGACATTGGAATAGTTAATTCCGGGAATGGCCGTCAGGTTGGTGGTGCCGAAGTCCACGCGCACAATGCTGTTGGTGAAGTTGCTGCGCACAACGGCGATGGTGGCGGACCCGGCGTTTTCGTTCACCCGGTAGTCGGCGCTGGAGAAACTCACCGCGGAGACATTGTCGGTGATGGTGACCGTGGCGGTGCTGGGAGCAAGCAATTGGGCGCCGCCGCCAGGGTTGAACAGCCGGATGCTGAATGTCTGATCCCCTTCGGGCAGCCGGTTGTTGAGGATCGGCACCAGAAACGACTGGACGGGAACGTTGTTGCTGAAAGTCAACAGGCCGCTCGTGAAGCCGTAATCCATCCCAGCAACCGCGGTGTCGTTGGCGTTGGTCACCGTCGAGTAGTTGACGGAAACGGTCCCGGTGTTCGCGTTGGAGCGGATGACGGTAACGAGCAGGTTGGTGCCGCTCTTGAGCACGCCGTAACTGGCATTGGTCACGACCGAAGCGTCGGGGTTGGTGATGACAATGCGATTGGTGGTGCCGAAAGTGAACCCGGTGTCGGTATCCAGCACGTTCACCACCGTCGAGCTAAAGTTAAACAGTTGAACGGGCACGGCGGGATTGGAAACATTCGTGGGGCTGAAAAGGTTCATCACGAACTGCGCGTCCCCGGTCACCTTGGGATCGCGCAAGACCTGGATAATGATAGCCTTGGCCGTCTCGCCGGGGTTGAAGGTAAGCATGCCGTTGGTGACGCCGACATAGTTGATGCCCGCGCTGGCCGTCAGGTTGGTGGTGGCATAGCGGACTGTCGTGGTCAAGTTGGTGCCATTCTGGCGAAACACGGAAAGGGACAATGTGCCGGCGGTCTCCGACACGGCATAAATTGGCGCGGCGAAACTGATTCCCACGTCGTCATCCACAATTGCCACCGGGACGGTTGTCGGTCCGGTGAAAGTGGCCCCGCCACCCGCATTAGTCAGGACCACGAAAAACAACTGGTCCCCCTGGACAATGGGCTCGTCAATGATCGGCACCATGATTGTCTTGCTGGTTTCACCGTCGGCGAAAATCAGGGCGCCGTTCGTGGCGACGTACTTTACACCGGCCGCTGCCGTCCCATCCCGGGTGAAGTAATCCGCCGTAACCGTTCCTGTGACGCCGTTGGTGCGGAAAACAACCAGGCGGGCGTTAAGGCCCTTCTCACTAACCACGTAGCTGGGCGCGCTGAACGCGAGCGTGCCACTGGCGGTGCTGGTCTCGCGGATTGTCAGGGTGGCGGCTGCGGGCGTGGACAGCAGGGTGTTGCTCGGATTGGCCAGCGCCATTGTCACCGTCTGATCGCCCAGGACCTGATCATCGTTGATGATCGGAATGAAAACGTTCTGGGATGTCTGGCCAGGGGCAAAGATAACGTTCGTTGCCACGGGGATATAGCGGACGAACGGCAGCGCAGTGCCGCCGGTCGTGGTCATGAAGTCCACCTGGGCCGCGTCAACGGTGCTGCCGAAGCGTTCAATTGTTATGGTAGCACGGCCCTCCTGGGCGTCTTTCGCGATGGAGTAGGCGGCGGAAGAAAGGCGCACGCCGCTATCCACGTTGGTGATAAAGAGCGTGGCAGAGGGTTGGTTGCCGAGGCCAGCCAGGCCGAGCGGTTGGATGTTCGTCAACCGCAGGTTCACGGCCAGGTCAGGGGTAACCTGAAAATCGTGCAGCAGCGGGATGAGCACGGTTCCAAATGTCTCCCCGGGCGGGAACGTGTTCGTGAACATGCCGCCGATATAGTTCACACCGTTAGTAGCCCCGTTGGGGAACGAACCGTTGCTCGTGGCTACGGTCACATACACGTTCGGATCGCTGGCTGTCGCACCACTGGTGCCGCCGCGCCGCCGGATCGTGACCACGGCGTTGCTGGCGGTTTCATTGGCGCCAAAGGTCGCGGAGGTGAATTCAAAGGTGCCCGGGCCGGCGACCGACCGACCGCGGATGCGGGCCAGGTAGGGCGCGCTCGCATTGTCGTAGGTTGTAAAGCCCCCACCCAGGAGGATGGAGTCGTCCGGCTGCACCACGAGCGAAGCCACGTAGCTGTTACACCCGACGCCGAAGTTAATGGTGGGATCCACAGACCCATCCGGATTGAGGCGTGTCAAGTGGCCGCGGGTCACGCCGTCATAACGAGTGAACTCGCCGCCCAACAGAATGCGGTTGTCCGGCTGCAGGGCAATGGCATACACCGCGCCGTCGGCCCCAACCCCCCCGCTAAAGCCGGGGTCGGAAGAGCCGTCGGCGTTGAGCCGGGCGATGCGGTTCTGGGGTTGGTCGTTGAACCGGGTAAATAGGCCGCCCACGAGGATGCCGCCATCGAGCTGGAGGGCGAGGGTGCGCACCGAGCCGTTCGCGCCGGTGCCGGGATTATTGAAACTCTGGTCCAGGGAACCATCGGGATTGAGCCGGGCGATGTGGTTGCGCGCCACACCGTTGATTGAGAGGAAGTCGCCCCCGATAATGATCTTGCGATCGGGCTGGACGGCGATGGCCCACACCGGCCCGGCAATACCTCCAGCACCATTGTCAGCATTGAAGTCGGGGTCCACGGCGCCATCGTCGTTGAACTGCGCCAAATAATGGCGCGACTCGCCGTTAGCCAGGGTGAAATTCCCGCCGACCAGAATCTTGCGCACGATCCGGTTCGTGTCGGTGAACGTCTCGACCACTGTGTAGGCGCTTTGGTTCAGGGCGGAGCCCGGGTCGAACTGCCAGTCGAGCGTGCCGTCCAGGTTGACGCGCGCAAAGCGGCTGCGGTTAATGCCGTCGTAGGTCGTGAAGTCGCCGGCGATAAGGATGCGGCCATCGGACTGGAGCGCGAGGGCGCGGATCGCGTCATTGGCCCCGCCCGGCCGGGAGGCGAAGGTGAAGTCAAGCGAGCCATCCGCGTTCAGGCGGGCGAGACGATTGCGGGTAACCGAATTGGCTATCGTGAAGGCGCCGCCAGCCACAACCGCGCCGTTGGGCTGCAAAGCAACCGCATTGACAACTCCGTCGAACGCGGGACGGAAGTTGGGGTCGGCACTGCCGGGCGGCAAATTAAAGCCGCCACTGACGATGTTGAGGAGCGCCGTGGAAGGAGCAGCCAGGACGCCGGCTGGAGTCTCATTGGTCAGTTGCAGCACGACCGCGCGGTTCGACAAATCAGTGCGATGATTGTTTATCAGCGGCACCGTAAAGACCTTGCTGACTTCGCCCGGCCCGAAGCTTAAGGAACCATTGGTCGGAAGGAAGTGAGTGCCCGCCAGGGTGTCGGGACCCGGCGTGGTGTTGAACGTGGCAGTCAAGGTGCCCGCGCTGCCACCCCGGCGCACCACGGGGACAATGGCAAAGCCGCCGCTCTCGTTTTGGGAATACGCAGGGCTGCTGAAGGATAGGAATCCAAGGTTATCAACATTCAGGATGGTCAGGCGGGCGCTGCTGAGCAGACCCAAGGCGGCGTCGTTGGTCACGCCGTTCAACACCGGCGTGGATAACTGGAGATCCACCGTCAGATCGGAAGTAATTTGGTGGTCGTGCAGCACCGGCACCATGAACGTCTTGGGGCTGCTGTCCCCGTTGGTCCAGGTCAGCAGGACATTGGTGACCGGGAGGTAATTGGCGTTGGGCACAGCCGTCGAGCCGGGGGAGTTGGTGGTGGAACAAAGAACGGTCATGGTTCCCTGGCTGCCGCCGGTGCGGGTCACGGTAATGAGCGCGTGGCCTGCGTCCTCGTTGGTTGCGAATGACGCCGCGCTGAAATTCAGGCGGCCCTGAGGGAAGTCACCGTCAACAATGGTCAGCCAGGCGTTGGTGATGCCGCCCAGCGCAGTGCCGTTCATGGGGTGCTGGGCGACAATATTGGTGATCACCAGCAGCAGTGCCAGGTCCGGGGTCACCTGTCCGTCCTGCCGGATGCCGACGTTGAAGCTCCGGTTGGTAATGCCGGGATAGAACGTCAACGTGCCGCTGGCCGGGTAGTAGTTGATGTTGGAGCGAGCAAAGCCAATGCCCGGCGGCGGGGTACCCGGGAGGTCGAAGGTCCTGTATTTCAAAGTGACCGTGTCCCCGCTGCCGTTGGTGCGGATGACCATGATGGAAGCGCTGGACATCGTTTCGCTGACCGTATGGTTGGTCGTGATAAAGGTGAAGGTGCCCGGCGGGTCGAGGTTATCAATAATCAGGGACGGGGTGGAAGGCTGAGGGCCGAGCGCCGTGCCGAGCGGAACATTGGCGCCACCCAGGAAGAAAGTGTCGACCTGTGCCGGGATGCTCAGGTTGAGGTTATACGACCGATTGCCGGAGGCGCTCGTGTTATTGATGATATTCACCTGGGGCATTGGGATCCCCACAATGAAGAGGTCGGGGAACACGGTAAGGGAAGAGGGGTAATTCGTGCCCCAGATGCCATCGCTCACCATGCGCGTAATAGACCAGGTGGAGCCGAACGAGGCCTGGCCAAAGTTTATGGGATCATAGGTGTAGTCCTGACCGTAGATCGCCGCCCCGGGACCGACCGGCAGGGGATCGGGCGAGAAGCGCGTTGACACGGTCCCCAGCGTGCCGTTGGCGCGGTTGATGGTCACCCGGAGGCGTTGGCCGTTCTTATTGGCGTTATTGATGCCGGAACCGCTGGGATAGGTGATGGTGATATTGCCGGGGCCGGTGGTGGAACCTCCGCGGAGGAGGGCCAGGTTCTCCCGGTTATCGCGCGATCGCCGGGCACCACCGCCTCCCCCCACGAGGGAGAAACTGCCCCCGATGAGGACATCGTGCACAGCCTCCCCGTTCACCATGACCTGATTCAGGCCAAGGGCGTAGACGACGTTGTGCGGATAGAGGTCGGGGTTGAACAGCGGATTGACCAGGCCCGCGAAGTGGTTGTAGGCCATGTCCAGGAAACTGGTGTCAACCGTGCCATCGGCAAACAAACGGGCCAACCCCACGCGGCGCGTGCCGTTGAAGGCGGTGAACATGCCTCCGACGTATATCCTGGAGTCAATGGGCGAGAAGAGAACCGAATAGACAACATCGTTGGCGCTGGAGCCCGGGCTGAAGGTCGGGTCGAGGGCCCCGGTCGCCGAAAGTCGCGTCAGGCCATGGTGGCCGGCCGTGTGGAACTGGGTAAAGGCGCCCCCAACAAGGATTTTGCCGTCGGGCTGGACGAGCACCGTATAAATGGTGTCATTGGCCCCCAAGCCGGGGTCGAACGTAGTATCCAGCGAGCCATCGGTGTTGAGCCGCGCGATGCGGGAACGCAAGAAACCGCCAGCCACGGTAAAGTCTCCGCCAATGACCACCTTGCCGTCGCTCTGCGGCGCCACGGCCCAAACGGTGCCATTGAGTCCGAGGCCGCTGGTGTCAAAGGTGAGGTCCACGTTACCCTGAGCATCGAGCCGGGCAACGTGATCGCGCGGGTAGTTGTTGCAGCTGCTAAACTGCCCACCAATCACAACGCTGTCGTTGGTGCTCAGCGCCAGCGACCAGACAATGTCATCAACGCCCAGGCCCGGATTGAAGGAAAGGTCCACGCCGCCAGACGGTGTGAGCCGCGCCACCCGGTACCGATTGACTCCGTTGACCGCGCGGAAGTCGCCGCCCATGAGAATATTGCCGTCGGCCTGCAACGCCAGCGAGGTCACCAGCCCATCGGCGCCGTTGCCCGGATCAAAGCTCTCGTCAATCGAGCCATTGACATTGACGCGCGCGATGCGGTTGCGCAGAAAGGCGTTGTAGGCAGTGAAACCGCCGCCGATCACGGCGCGCCCGTCCGGTTGGATCGCCAGGGCGAAAATGACGGCGTTGGCGCCGGGAAGGGCGTTGCTCGGCGGCTGGTTGTGCGGGTTAAAGCCCGACTCGAGGGCGCCGGCAGGTTGATCGTTCCCATCAAAGGGGATGGTCACGATACAGGTATCCACTTCGCCCTTTTTGCAATTCTGAGCGCCCGCATCCGTCAGCTCGACTTCGAAGTCCTCGTTGAATTCAACCAGGCTGTCGTTATTGATTGGGATCAGGATTTCCTTGGGGTCAAAATCAAATGCCCCCCAACTGACCGTGCCGGAGTAAGGGCCGCCGAAATCCCACGGACCAACGCCGCGCGGAGAGCTCTCGGGTGGCTCCGGAGTGGCGTAATCCGACTCGGGCGACAAGTCGAATATATTATTACGCAGGTCCCCGAGGTTAATCAGGCTGTTAATGCCCCACCGGATATCGCAAGTTTGGCTGGGGTCGCCAGCGCCGCCGCGCGTGAATACCACATGCGCAAAGCCATCGTGCCCATGCCTGTCCCCATACACTTCCGAGAGGACTATGTGATGTTTGACTGCGAAGTTAATGATGTTGGTGGCGGCGGCAAACAAAGGAATGGGCGGCTCTTCCGGATCGCCAAAGCCACTCCTTATGTTGGTTTCGAGCATGCGGCCCACGCTCGTATCCTGACCGGACAGGATCGCCGGCGGTGCGAGCAGATTGGTGTTTTCCTGCGGGTCAAAGCGCACCGCGACGACTTGCACTCCAAAGTGGTAATTGGGATTGAAAGGCGCCGCGTTGGTGTCCTCGGGGTCGCCCGCAAAAGGGGCGTCCATAATCGGCACCTGGAACGTCTTGAGCATCTCGAAATCATCGAAGATGAGTGTCGCGTTGACTGGTTCGTAATCAACACCCTCAGTGGCCGGAGTCAAATCACCGGTGTAGTTGGTGGTCACCACGTCCACCAGCACCCGCCCAGCGCTGCCGAAGGCGCGACCGACGGCGAATTGGATGGCACCCTCGTTCTTGCCGGCTTCGACTTGCGGTTTGGCGAAGTAGAATAGCCCGCCGAAGTTATAGCCCCAGGTCAACTGGACCTCGCCGCCGCCTTCATTGCTATCCACCGCCACGTAGTAGGTGCCGCCCTGCCTGACGGGGAAGGTAACAGCGCTCGGCCCGCCTGCCACGGTGGGGCCGAACCCCTGGCTCAGGTCCATATCGTCATTGGCCGCCAGGGGAAAGAGTGAGGCGTCAACCGCGGCGTTGGTGTTGGCCGGAACCGCATAGACCGCCAGGCGGGTATCAACGGCGCTGCCGTAGGTATGCACCGTGACAGTGCCATCCTGGATGCCAATGAGCTTGTACCAAACGGAATTGGCAGCGGCCCCATTCGCGTGGTTCGGCTCGCCTTCCTCGGCGGTTGCCTCAGATGTATCAATATTTGTCGTGCCCCAAAAGCCGGAGATGGCATAGGCTCCGCTGAAGGCGTCATTATCGAGGCCCTGAGCCCGCACGACTGTCGTGGCCAATCCGGCCCAGGCAGCTACTCCGAGCGCCACCAGACCGAGACGGCCCAAGCTACAGACTTTCATTCGCAATCTTCGCATAACACTTCACTACATTTAGCCACTCGAAAAAGCCATTCCCCGCCGGCCCGCAGGGGTCCAACCCCAGCCCGGCCTGCCGGACGCAACCATCCTCCCGTCAGCCTTATGGCGCCGTCTCCACGCGCAGGCGATAGAAACCACTACCGCCATTCGCGGGATCCACTACCTGCTGCTGGCTGCATTCAGGACCGGGCACTGTGACGTTCGTTAAAGGCTCCCAATTGGTCGCCGTCAGCGACGGTTTAAACTCGAGGTAATTCCTCCTGAATGGAACGCCGCTCCAGGAAAGGACCACGTTGGTTCCCTGGGTGAGGGCCGCCGTCAAGTTCACGAGCGAATTCACTTGTGAAGGAACCAGCACCGGAGCCGGGTCCGCACAATTGGGGATGCCATTGCAATTTGAATCCAGGCTGCAGCTTTGCACCAGCGCCAGGTTGAGCAGGTTGGTCGTGCCGTCGGGATAGAGCATGTTGGTCGAACTGAACGCGCCCGCGTAGCCGGGGACCCAGTTCAAGCCGCCGCTGTTCTTGCCGTTGAGCTTTTCCGCCCAGGAGACGCCATTGATAATGATTTGACCGTAGTAAATCTTCATGCCCGGGTCGAACCGGAGGTTCGCAAGGTTGCCGCTGCTGTCGAAGTTAGTCATGTAGTCCCGGAATTCGAGGTAATCCACGTAGAGAGCGTTGTTGGTCGCGGTGGCTGGCTGGAACCGGAACTGCGTGGTGTTGGTGAGCCCGACGAGGATGAGCCGGCCAAGCGCGGCGTTGTTGGAATAGCCGGCCGCCACCGGACCGCGGTCTTCACCCGCCCAGCTATTGGGGACGATGACAATGCTGGAGCCGGCGGGGCCAATGTTGGTGATGGTCGTAGCGAGCAGGCTGCTCAGGGCCGGCCGTACCGGCAGGTTGATTCCGTAGCCGGCGCGCCAGGTATTCCGGTTGGTAACGGCCTCGACGCCGCCATTGAGGCTGCCGTCGTCGAGCCGGTTGGAGACGGAAAGCGTGAGTGAATTGCCGGCGTGCAACAGGTGGTTGCTCACCATCAGATCGCCGGCCTGGATGGTGATGCTGCCAGCCGAAGCCGGCGCGAGGAAGGAGCCATTGGTGAGAATCGCGGTTTGGGCCTGCCGCAATTGAATAGCGCCACCGCCGGCCTGGAAGGTGCCGCTGTTCTGGAAGTAGCTGGCAAAGATGAAGCTGCCGTAGTTGGTCACGCCGCCGGTGTTCACGAATGCGGCGTAAGGATTGGTGGAGGTGGTCGGGCCCGTGTAGGGCGAGCTTTGCGACCCGCCGAAGACAATCACGTTCTGGCCCTGGATGCCGCCATGGTTGGTGAGGTATTTCAACCGCGGCGTTGCCGTCGGCCACAGCACAGACGGATTAAGGTAATTGAGGGTGCCGGCGGGCGTCGCGGCGTCCGGCGCGTTGGTGGTCAAGGTCAGCCGGCAGGTGTCAATGAGCAGGTTGGAGGTGACGTTGAAGACATCGCTGATGAAGACGCTGTCATCGCCCGTGGCGGGATTGGTGACGCTGCTGAGATTGAGGGTTTGGATCATGAGCGGCGAAGTGGGCGCCAGTTGGGTATCGGCAAACAGCACGTGAAAACGGTTGGTGATCCCGGCGATGATGTTGGTCCAGCGCGCGCTGAACAGGTCGCAAATGCCGATCGGCCGGGGCAAGGCCGGGACCAGGACGTTGGTGAGGGTCAACAGGCCGTTGGTGCTGCGGAGGTAAACATCAGCATGCGGCGCGGCGATTCTCGCGCCGGCGCTGCCGCCAAAATGATTGGTCGCCTTCATGAGCAGGTAGCTCACACTGCTGACCTGCGCATTGGACAAGACCAGATACTTGTCCGCCGTCAGTTCGATGCGCCCGGATTGGTTGGTCACGTTCTGGCCCGCAACTTCACCCATGACGGCTGAACCGGGCAGAAACATGGCCTGGTAGGCTGTCCATTCATTAGTGACACTCCCGTTGGGAGTGCCGGGGTCAAAGGTGCCAAACGGGATGAGCGTCGGCGCCGCCGGGGCCCCAAGCG
The DNA here is from genome assembly GCA_035452965.1 of Candidatus Paceibacterota bacterium. Classification (NCBI taxonomy): domain Bacteria; kingdom Bacillati; phylum Minisyncoccota; species Minisyncoccota bacterium. The sequence goes on from DAOTCE010000020.1 coordinate 38,815, forward strand.
AGAGCGGCCCCCCCCGAAAGAAAGTGTAATTCCAAGGAATGAAGGTCGGGCGGTTGAACCCAATACCGGCGAAGCCATTCTGGATAACCTGGAAGTTCGTATAGGACAGGAAATCATCCTCCAAGTACAAGTAATTGGTGGTGATCTCCGTAATATTGGTATGGACCCAGGACCACTCCACCACATCCGGCCCCAGTTGCAGGGAATCGCCAGCGAAGGCTGGAAAATACACCTTGGCCTCTATCGCCGGGTTGGTATTGCTGAGGAATACGGCGCGGACGGTCCGGTTGGAACCCGATTGATCAATAACATCCAACAGGTACGGGACAAAGGTCGGTCCCCCCAATTGTTGCTCGGTAACGACATGACTGCGGTTCGTCACAACGTGAATCTGCGTGCGAGGCGGGGCCGTCTCGTAGTAAAAAACAGGGCTTATCCCATTGGGATAGAATATAGGACGCTGCGTGACCGGGTCCCCCACGCCCCAATAGCCGTCGAAGATGCCGGCATTGAAGAAGATGCCGCCATTGAAGCCGCTGAAGCCGTTATTCTCCATCGCCAGGGTCCCGCCGCTCAGGTCAAGGTTTTCCCCCCGAAGAGTCAGCAGGCTGCCGAAACCCATGTTGATGGTGCCGGGATTGAAAATGTTGGTGGCGTTCACCTGGCACTTCACCCCTTCCCCCGTCCCAGTCAGGTTGAACAGGAAGTCGCCAATGATAATCACGTTGGAGGTGCCCAGGGTGCCGCAGTCAATTGTGCCATTGTTGTACAGGGTCGAAGCCCGCTGTCGCGGACCGGACAGGGGCTTGGTTTCCATGCGAAACCCGGTGTTGCAGCTCATGAGCGCCCCGAAATCGTTCGTATAGTTCGCCGTGCTCGAGGTTTCATAGGGCGGCGCGGTAACCGGGAGCGAGAAAGTGAAGTTAGTGAAGTTGATGAGGAACTCGGCGTGGTTGACGAAGTTGACCGCGTCAATCGTCGGCGGGATTTCCGGGGGGCATTGAACCCTGGTCCAGTTCTCATACAGGTCGGGCGACTGACTCAAAGCCGCCGACACCAAGGTCTGCGCCACCAAGCCAAAAACTAGCTTCTGCTTCATATATAATCTGCACCGGGCCGCAGCGGCCGGCTTGCGTTGGTTCACGGGTACGGCGCCACGTTGATCACGTAGCTTTGCTGGACGGTGCGGCCCGCGGCATCCGTCGCCTGGATGATAAAGTTGAAAAAGCCCACCTGGGACGGGGTGCCGGAGATGAGCCCGCCGGAAGAGATCGGGTTGAACCCGGGCGGCAGCGGCGGGGAGCCCGGCGCCAGCGACCACGTGACAGGGGTCTGCCAATTGGGCGTCGCGGCGCTGGTCTGCAACTGCACGCTGTAGGGCATGGTAATGGTGGCATCCGGCAAATACGGCGGAGAGACCTGGATCAACACCTGGTTTTCCAGGTCGGCGATGCTGGTGCCATTCGGGTAGATGATGGGCGCGTTGGTGGTGGCGTCGTAAGAGGCCCAGGCGAAATGGAGCAGCGCGCCAGCCTCATCCACGAAGAGCGGATAGGTGCCATTCACGTACATCGGGCCGACCTTGTTGAAAGTAAACGTCACCTGCTCGCGGATAACGCCGGGGCCCGCCAGGGTGGGCTGTTGGCCGGTCAGGTCAAAGGCCGGGGTCGAGCGAACCACGGTCGGCATTGCCGGAAATCCCCCCGCCAGATCAGAGGCGGTGAACAGGATGTCAGGCTGGGTCACCACGCGCTGAACCTGCTGCCGGATGAAATTGGTGCTCGGCGGGTACAGATTATAGTTGGTCACCGCCGTCAAGGAGTAGTTATTGGTAACCGGGCTGAAGAACTGCCCCAAAAGGGAGTCAAAGTCCCGCCGAATAAACGTGATCTTCTCAATCCCCTGGCGCAGGGCAACGGAATTGGTCGCACAGATAACGGGGTTGACTACAAAGACGTCCTGGACCCAGGAGTCAATGACAACCTGCTCGAAGGACTGGGTGTTGGTGAAGCCGGCCGGGGTGTTGGTCGCCGAGACCAGGATATTCGTATTGTAATTGGTGACGGTCGCCTGCAAGTAGAGAACGGAGACCCCGCACGCATTGGTTGGCGCGATGAAGTAGTTCCCGACCACCTGGTTCGTCAGGTAGGTGCGTGTGGTGGTGTTGGTGATCAGCGGGCTCCCCACCGGGGTATAGGGCGGGTTGGTCACGGTAGTGGTCAGCACGGTAATCAGGCTGAGATTGGTGTGGAGAACGATGTCCGACAACGGCACCGTGGTCCAGACTCCGTTGGGATATTGCTGGTTGGTCACCCATTGAAACTTGAAGACATTGTTGAAGGTGTGGTGATACCAGTTCTGGACCGTCAGGGTCAGGTTGGTCACAAACTCCAGGTGGGGCGGCGTGCCCAGCGGGTCAAACGGGTAATTGGTGAAAAGCGCCGTGAGGTTCGTGACGTAGATGTTGGTGAAGATGTTCTTCGTGGAGGCGATGCTCAGGTTGGGATACAACGCCTGCAGCGCGGCCGGATTGTTCGTCAGCGCCTGCGAGGCCAACAGCGTCAAATTGGACGTGTAGAGGAGCTGCGTCGCGTTGGTATCGGTGATGAAGGTGATCGTGTTGGTGCCCGCGGCCTCGATGTTCATGTTGTTGGTGGCGTAGAGGTAGCGCAACCCCCCCATGTCATCCCGGGTCAGGCCAGTGTGGAACCAGCCGTAAAAGGTCTCATCGGGCAGGGCAAGCTTGGGAGTGGCCAGCGCGCTGTATCGCGCCGAAGCCTCGGCGTTCGGGTCAACGAGAAATTCGACCGCATCGCCGAAATCATATGGCTCGCATATCTGTTGAATCTCGTAGGTGAACAAGGTACCGTTGACGTAGCGCGAGGGCTGCCAGGTCACCGGGTCGAAATTGCGCTGCACGACCAGGAAATCGAACTGGGGGCAGGACAGGCTGGGCGGCAGGATACGGTTGCGGATACACCACGTCCAGTTTTCCGGATCAATCAGGCCGAGCCGCTCGATCACCAACTCCATAGCGGTGGACTTTAAATCGAAGAGGTGCAACGCCTGGGCGGTGTAATTGATGCGGCTCTCCTCGAGCGGGAAATCGTTGAGGTTGGCATCGGACACCCTGGGCAGGTTATTAAAGACGGCCATCGCGGCGTCCACGGCCGCTACGCCGCTGGCGCCGAAGTAGTCGAGGAAGCTTTGATCAAAGGAATAATACAGGACCGGGGTGTTCCAGCGAGATTCCTCCCCCAGATTATGAGGGTGCCAGGCGAAGTCGTCGCCGTGGATTATCCAGCCGCTGGCCGGCAAGGTCACATAGACGAACTTCTCATACCCGATGGTCGTATCCTGCCATTCTTCCCCCGGGCCAAGCATGGAGAAGGCGCAAGCCGACGGCGTGGCCGCCGCCAGGAACAGCCAGGCCATCCAGCAACCGCAACGATTGAGAAAACGCGACATATAGGAGCTTCCGTTAGCGCATGCGCAGCACCCGGTAAAAGCTGGCCGGGGTGCCGCCGACATACATGAAATCAACCGTGCCCGGGGCGAACCGCATGCCGCCGAGGTTGGTCCAGTTTTTAAGGTCGGCCGAACGCTGCACCTGATAAATCAGGCCCGGCTCGGTGTTCCAATCCAGGAACAGGCCCTGCACGGTCGGCTGCAGCTTCAGGCGCAGCACGCTGGCCGCATCCGTCGGACAGGTGCCGGCGAGAAACTCGGTCAGGTTCGACACGCCGTCCCCGTCGCTGTCCACGTCCGGCCAGGGCCATTTCCAGACATCGGTGCCGAAGAATTCAACCATCCAGTCGAATGGAATCCCGCCCCAGGTGAGCAGGCCATAGGTGGTGTTGGTGGTGGCGCCGGAGAGTGGCGAGACGCGGCCATCGGCCAGCACATAATCCAATTGAAAACTGTGCGTGCTGTCATGGGCCAGCCCGGACATGGTCCACCACGTGTTGGTGACGATTGCGGTGGGCGTCGCCGCGCCGTCGGCGTAAACCTCGTAATAAGCGACGTTGAAGCCGGCCAGCGGCGGCCAGGTCACGCTTAACGCGCTGGAGCTCAGCACGCTCACGAACGGCGGGTCGGGCGCGGTGAGCGGCTGGAGCGAGGAGGCGTAACGCTGGGCGTAGAGGTCGAAACCCAGAGTCAGGCCGGCAAAGCTGCTCCAAGCCACGAGGAAGCGTCCGGCACCGTCCGCGGCGATCGCCGGATGGAGCTGCGAGCCGACTGTGCTGGTGTTGACGCGGAACTCGTCGCTTTGTGGCGTCAGGTCGCTGCGGAAGATCCGCGCGACTATCCCTTTGCCCGAGCCGTCCTGACTCAGGGTGGTCCAGATCGCCATGGCATCCGATCCGATCAACGCCAGGGTGGGCGCGTATTGGTCCCCGAAGCGGTACTGGTTGAGACGCGCGACCGGCCCGGCAGCCGCCCCGGTGCTTAAGAAGGCCCGGGCATACACATCCCAACTGTTGGTCCGGAGGCTGGACAGGTCCTTCTCGGACCAGGAAACGATGAACCCGCCATTGGGAGCGGCCGCGACGCTCGGGTTGGCGCACACATTGGTGGAGGTATTGACCTGGAACTCACTCCAGGAGGAGGAGCCGGCCGCGTTGAAGATCCTGGCATAGATGCTCACGCTATTGTCGTAGCGCTGCTGTTCGGAAACCCAGGCGACGGCAAACCGGCCGTCGCTCAAACCGGCCACCGCCGGCGTGCGCTGGTTGAAGCTGGTGAACTGGTTCACCAGGACTTCCCCGCCGACTTTCTGGCCGGCCGGCGAGAGCACCTGCGCGTAGACATCCTGCAGGCTGTTGGCGCTGAACTGGTTGTAACTCCCCCACACCACGGCCACGTTGCCATTGGCCAGCGGCGCCAGGGCGGGGTTAGCCTTGAAGTGGTTGGTGAAGGTGTTGACCCGCACATCATCGGCGGGCGTCAGCCACGTCCCGCTGGCGGTCTGGAAGCGGGCGAAGATGTGCTGATGGCCGCGCTGCCCCCCCTGCCAGACGAACACCGTCCCGCCGTTGTTCAGCAACCCCACCTGCGGGAATTCCTGATCGCCCGCACTGATGGCATTGACGCGAAACGTGGACAAAGACCCGGAAAGGCTGCTGCCCAACCGCCGCGCGCTGATCCCCAACCCGTTCCCGTCCGTGAGATTATCCGCCCAGACGATATACCCGCCCGTGGCCTTGATGCTGAGGGCGGGGTGCACCTGATCCCCCGGCAGCGCATCGGCGATGACGTATTCGACCCCGTTGGTCAGATACGTGTTGGTCTGGCCTGAAACGGATACCGGGGCGGCGACCGCCAGGCATCCGCAGACCAGGGCGTTACGGGCGAACTGTGGCAAAGACATACGTTCAGGCATTTACGGTGGACTTTGGCGGCTTACACGATTTGACAGGGTTCAAAGGGTCAACATGCCGCTGGCTTCAGTTGTTTACCGGCCCTGTCCCCGCGGGCGGCTGCGTTGGAATGGCAGTTTGCGCGAACGGCATTTCGTCCTCCGTGTGCAACCGGTTGCCGGCCGGGTCAATGAGCGTCGGGGTGACGAAGATCAGCAGGTTCTTCTTGGAAGTATTCTTGGATTCACTGCGGAACAGACGGCCCACGAGCGGCAGGTCGCCCAGCATGGGGATTTGATCCTTGATCGTGGTCACGGTCTCGGCCAGCAGTCCGCCCAGAACAACCGTCTGCCCGTCCCAGACATTGACCGTCGAAACCACCTGCCGCACCCGGAACAGCGGCAGCACGGTCGGCACCTGGATGAATCCGCCGGCGATGGACTGGTTGATGGCCCCTGACGAGAGCACTGTATTAGGATTGTCGTAGCCCACAAACTCGGTCAGCGTCGGGATCAATGTCAGGTTGATGGTGAAGCCATCCGACAGCAGGCAGGGAATGACATCCAGCACCGGCCCCAACTCCATCTGTTCCGGGAACGGATAGACCACCGTAGGCTGCGCCTGGTTGACGGTCGTTCCGGTGCCAACCGACGCGTTCTGACTCTGCGCCTGGCTGAATCCGAAGCCGGTGATGATGGTCTTGACCTCGGCGGCCTTCATTTGCGCCTGCCGGCCGCTGGTTGTGGTGACTTCGGGCTGGGCCAGCAGCTCAGATCCCTGCCGTTGCTGCAGCGCCTTGATGACGAAGCGGAACTGCGGGTCGGTCAGGATGCCGGTGAGGGTGAAGAGCGAGGTGGATGGATTGCGCAGGCCAGAAGTCAAGAGTTGATCCGTGGCGGTCGGGGCGATGGTGGTGGGGGTCGCGGCGAAAGGATTGCCAGGGAAGATCCCCAGCGGATTCGCGTCGGTCGGCGCCCCGACGAACGAAGACGCGGTGCCGGCCTGGCCGCCGATGCTGTCGTTGTTCATCAGCGTATTGCCCAGGAACCACTCGAATCCCAGGGCCTTGGTGTCATCCTGCGAGACTTCGATGATCTTGGATTTGATGTTGATCTGCGGCGGCACGATGTTGAGGACTTGAATGGCCGCCTCGATCATGTCGAGGTCCTGCGACGTGGCGCGAACTATCAGCATGCCCTGTCGGTCGTTAAAGAAGAGGGATTTGCCCGGGAAAGAGACGGGGTCCAGGTTGACCCCCAGGCTCGCGAAGTAGTTGATGGCCGCGCGCGAGACGTCCGACATGTCGTTGGTCTTGGTGATGAAGTTCAAACCGCCTCCGGTGCCGCCTTGCTGCTGCATCCCCGCCCCGCCCGACCTGCCGCCCATGATGCCGCCCGGCGCGACGGAAACCCGGGAAATCACCGAGCCGCTGATGGTGTTCTGATTCTGCCCCATCCCGCCGCCGCCGCCGCCGGTGGCGCCGCCAAAGCTGCCGCCACCGGTGTTTTGGCCGACATTCATGGATTCGCCGAACACAAAGGCGCCCACGCCTTGCAGGCCCTGGTAGAAGGTGTTCGGGTCCACCTTGAAGGTGCGGATGTACAAGGGCTCCGCCTCCTGGGCCTTGACCGAGAACACCACCGCGTAGTCTTCAATGGAGTACTTGATGGGCTGCTCGGCCACTTTTGCGATAGCGTCCAGCACGTCGGCCAGCCGGATGTCGGTGAGCGGCGGATTGATCTTGATGGAAATGGCGCTCAGATCCACCTCCTCGGGCGGGGGGATCGGCAGGGGGTTGCCGTCCGGCCCAAGCACCGGCCCGGTGGGTGAAGTGGGCGCGGCGGCGCCGCCGTAGTTGTTGATGAGGAAATTGATGCCGCGCTTCTCCGGGTCACGCTTTTTGCATTCGTCGCTCAAGTTGATAATGACTTCGCCGAGCGGCAGGCCGTCATATTTCACATTGTCCAGCCGGATACGATCGAGCTTGGTAATGATGGATTGGCGCCCCGGGCCGGTATGGACCAGGTTCGTCCGGGTGTAGGGATTGGGGACGGGCAGCAGCTCGCGTTTGACCGGGTTGGCCCAGGCTTGCTCCACGGCGCGGACGTCCTGCCGCATGGTGACCTCGTGCAATTTCGCGGCCCGGACGAACTTGGCTTCGGAAACGAGGTTCAGGTAATAGAGGCCCGCCTCGTTGTGCGGGTCCTGCTTCAACGCCTCCTTGAGCTTGTCCTCGGCTTGGTCCAGCTTGTCCATTTCGTAAAGCAGCTTGCCGTCATGCACCAGGGTGCTGGCCTGGACTCGCCCCTCGACGATCCCCGGCACTTGGCTGCGCACTTCCTCGCTGGGGATCTTGCCGCGCTGCTCGGCCAGCAGTTTCTCGTTGCCGCGCTTGAACTCAACGGCCGCCGCGTGCGTCGGGTCCACCCGCAGCACGTCATTCACTTGCGTCCGCGCCTCGGTGTAATCGCCGCGCTGCTGGGCCTGCTGCGCCAGTTCGAGCCGGACCGCCGCCAGGCCCGCGATGGTCTGCTGCCGTTCGGCCTCCACGCCGGATCCGATTCGCTGCACCAGGTCCCAGGCGTCGTCGTAGAGCTTGCCGGCGGTGGGGAGCGCGCGCCGATCCTGCGCCGCCCGCGCCTCGGCCAGTTTCTGGCGCAGCGTGATGGTGTTGGCCTGGCGGTAAACCGCTTCGTTGATCGCCGCTTCCTGCGACGACGACTGCGCACAAATCACCGGGGCGCCGGCGAGCAAAAGGGTGAACGCGATGGTTAGGGAGGCTGCTTTCATGGTGGTTTCGATAGCGTTGGCTGAAAAATTAACGCGGTTCAGGGTGCGGGACTGGCACTGTGTTTGACGGTCCATTTCTTCAAATTCGACTTGGCGGACAATACAACTTCGTTCTCCGTGATAGCAACGATTTTGTAATCTTCGCCGTTGAACGCGAGCGACGCGTCAACGCGGCGGGCGTTCCAGGTCTTGTTCTCCGGCGCGTACTTCAGATCCACCATGTGCCCCGCCACGCGCCGATACGGCTGGTCGCGGGTCAACTGCACGCGCTGCCGGGTATCATTCAATTCGAGCACGGCGGTGACGTTCGTCGGATTGTCCGGCGGGGATTTGATGTCGCGCATCGCAAACGTCTCGTTCTTGTCGCCGAGCTTCACGTACTTCTGCTTCCGGCGGTCCTTCAGGTTGAGCGCGGTTTCGTCCTCCACGCCGATCTTGCAGCGCACTCCCGAGTCCGTCACCGTCACGTCGTCGAGGGTGATTTTCAAGTAGAGCGGCACCAGCTTGGTGATGACCAGGGCATTGGGGCCGATGTTGGTGGCGCCCACTTTGATGAGCCGGTCATCCACCGTCTTCTGCCAGAGCATGGGGTTGAACAGTTTGTTCGGGGCGCCGAAATCCACCCGGGCGGGCGCCGCGGCCTTTTTGAGGACGCTGTCCGGCAAGGTGAGATCGAGGTTGGTCAGCGGCTTGACGCTGGGATGGATGAGCTGATTGCGCATGTTCTCCAGCTCCTGCTTCTCACTGGCAATCTTGAAAGGCAGGAACGCCACCGCCACCGCCAACCCCAGGAGCACGACGCCGAGCAGGACCTTTTCGTAGTTCTTCTTGAGAAAATCCATCTTTAGTTGGCTTGCTTGGAAGGAACCAGTTTTACCACATAGACCATCAGTGTGACCTTCAACTGCTTTTCATCCAGCGCGGTGGGCAGGCCTCCGCGGCTGGCCGGCGCGGCGGCCTGCGGCGTGTAGACCGGCGGGGTGTAGGCCGGCCGAACCGGAGCGGGCCGGGGCGCGGGGGCGCGCATGCCATAGCGCGCGGCAAAGGTATCCACTGCGGGGCCTTCCGCCGCCTGCGACGGGGCCGGACGAGGAGGAGGAGTGTAGGCGGGGACGGGGGCGGGCATCGGGGCGGCCGCGAACGGTTGATCATAGGCGGCAGCGGCAGGAATCGCCGCGGGGGCGGGCTCGACGTTGATGGTCTTGACCACCAGCCCGCACGGGGAGCTGGCAAAGCCCGCCAGCACGCCGGCCAGCTCCGAACTGAAGCAGTGGAAGACCACTTCGTAAGGCGACATGACCGCCAGCTCGTTCGTCACGGACTTATCCGGCAGGTAATCCGTCTGCGGTCCTTTGAGATCATCGTCGGATACCCGCTCGCGGCGCAGGGCGTCCAGCGAGTTGACCTTGGCCTCGAACAGGACCGAGCAGATGGCCTTGACCTCGCCCAGTTGCACGGAGAGCGGCTCGAGGCTGCCGGGGGCGTAGGCGAGGCTCTCTCTTTGAGCGGCGAATGAGAAGCTGTAGCTGTTGCCCCTGGCGTCCTTGCTCGGCAGCCCGACGCTGGCTTTGGTGGCCTCGCGCTCCATTTGATCAATCGTGCGGCTGAGGGCGGAGCTGAATTCCTGGCTGGTGAGTTTGCCGGACTCGGGTTGCGGGATCGGCGGGCAGTTCTGGAAATACTGGCGGGCTTTCTGGATGTAGGCGCGCAGTTCCTGCTCCTGCTCGCGGGCGGCTTTGACATTGTCAACCTTGTCCGAGCCCGGGTGGGGTTTCTGCTCGTATAGCCGCTTCAGCCGGGCGTATTGCTCGTCGAGTTTCCCCAGGTTTTCGTTGTTGAGCTGCCACTTCGAGTAGAAGTACCAGCCGGCCAGCACCATCAATACCAGCGCCAGCAGGCTCCCGGCCAGGAAGTACAAATTGCGTTTGATCCAGTCCATACTACAGCTTGAGCGGGCGCTTCAACCTGGCGACAACGCTGAAGGTGAATGTGCCGGTCTGTTCATCGTTGATGACGTCGCTGTCGGTCCGTGTCTGTTTGGGGTCCGATACAAACAGGGGGCTGTTCTGCAGCTCCTGCAACACCGCGTAGGCGATTCCTTTGTCGGCGTCCGCCTGACCCGTAACGTTCTTCAGGCTCACCGCGCGGAAGGTGATGGTGAGGGTCGCCACCTGGTTCGTGTCGTCCACCGGCGGCACCCCGGCGGACGGGTCGGTGGGCACCGCCCCCTCCGCGGCCGCGGGCTCCGCCGGCGCGGCCTCGGCCGGTTGCGGGGGAGCCTCTGGCGCCATGCCGCGCATTTCCATCCCGTAGCGTTTAAGAAAAGCTTGCTGGGCCTCGATATCGCCCGTGGACGGCACCGGCGCCTCTCCGAATCCCATGCTGGCGGTGACATCCCCCGTCAGCCGGGGCGCGGCGGTCATTAGCTGCTCGATCCAAACGCCCGCGTCGGTTCGCAGCCTGGCGTAGGTGGTTTGTTCGACCCGAATCAGCACCTGGCGCAGTTCGCTCAGGACCTCGGCCCAATAGTAGCGGTTGTGCATCCAGCCGACGATCTGGTCAACATCCGCCTGCGTCTTCTTCAGATCGCCGTAGGCCTTCTTGAACTGCACTTCCTTGCGTTCCGCCGGCTCGACATCTCCCTCGACAGCGGTCAGCATCTCTTTCTTGACTCCGGCCAGCTTTTGAAAGAGCAGTCCCATGGCCGCGATGACCGCAACGAGGCTGAAGACCGTGGCAATGAAGTAGGGCTTCTTCTGGTTGAAGCTCTGCCATCGCAGGGTGCTTTCCGGCATCAAGTTGAGTTCCACCGGGCAATGCGCCAGGTTGCGCAGCCCCAGGCCCACCACCTCGCCCAGCGAATGGGCCACGCGCGCCAGCTCCTCGAGATTGAGCGCCGGGTCGAGCTGGATGTTGCGCAGGGGGTTGAAGTATTCGACCGGCACATTGAGTTTCTCGGCGAAGAATTGCGCCGTGTAGGGCATCACCGACGCGCCGCCGGACAGGAACAACCGCTGCGGGGCGCCTCCTCCCTGCTGCCCGCGGTAGAACTGCATGGTCTGGTTGACCTGAATGTGCAGCCGCGTCATGAACTGCCGCGCGATCTTCGAAATGGCCGCCTGATGCGGGTTCTCCGGCTCCTCATACGCGCCGCCCAGGCTCACGAAGCCCTCTTCGATCTTGAGCTTCTCCGCTGCGTCATACTTCAGCTTGGATTCGTGGATGAAGTCTTGCGTGATGGAATTGGCGCCCAGGTTGATGCTGCGGGAGAAGACTTTGCCTTTTTCGAAGAAGAGCAGGTTGCTCGTCTTGGCCCCGATGTCCAGGAGCATCGTGCAGTCTTCCAGGTCGCCGTAGTTGTAGCGGAACGCGTTGCAGAGCGCCGCCGGCGAGACGTCCGTCAGTTGCAGGCGCAGCCCCGTCGCCTCGGTCACCCGGAACAGCCCCTCCACCACGTCGGCTTTGATGGCCACCAGCAGCACCTCCAGCTCGCCGCCGGGCGTCGAGCCCAGGATCTGGTAGTCCCACACCACTTCTTCCAGCGGAAACGGCACGTTCTGCTGCGCTTCATACTGGATCATCTGCGTCACCTTGTTCGCGTCCACCGGCGGCAGTTTGACGAACTTGGAGAACACGTGGAAGCCCGGGGCGCACACATTGACATCGCGGGCCTTGATGGCTTTCTCGGCGATCAGCTCCTGCAGGGCTTTGAGCATCGCCGCTTCGCGCGTCGTTTCCTGGGCTCCCTCCGCGCCGAGGGACTTCAGGCCGTATTGCTTGAGGCGCAATCCGCCCGCCTCGTTGACTTCGAACTCGGCCAGCTTGAGACTGCCCGCCCCAAAATCAACGGCTAGAAATGACTTCGTATTAAGCATTACTGTTATGGCGCTCGGCCGACAAAACTTTGGCCGCCCTGGTTGGGTGAACCGGCGGCCAGCCGATGGTGGTTACAGGAAACTCCAACCGCGGTCAAATGGAAAGAGAAAAACGCGCAAAAGCAAAACTAAATGCGCCGAGATGCTTCTGGCCCCCGCTGAAACGAAAAATCATGCCGCGCAGTTTCATGGTCCAACCTGTTTTGTTTAACAAAAATCATGCCAATAGCGTTTGCCCTTGTTTCCAAGGCAAACACGCATCGCCACCGGGTGGAGTTCACGCAAAATGCGTGTTGCCCGCGCACGGGGGCGCGCGGCAAGCCGGCGTCAGGTCGGCAGCGCGCCACGGTGGCAACGAAGGGGCGCTCCGCATCCGGGAAGCATCCAGCTTTGCGGTTGGGAGCGTCGCCCGCGTCCTCCACGCTCGCGCGACTCGGAATCCGCGCATCCCCGCATAGTCAAGTTAAATCGCTGGGGTGTTGCTCGTTGTCTGGTTGCTCGTTAGGGTCCGGCGCGACCGCGAGCGAGGGAAAAACCGCAATTTCTGCAAATTCTGTGTAACTAACTGAATTTGATGTATTTGCGGCGGATTTGGCGCTCAAATGTCTCCGCAGCGGGCCTTCAGGCGCAAGTGCCGTAATTGCAGCATATTGCGATCGGAAAGGCTCAAATGTCAAGGTTGTATCCACGGTGTGGATATGGTGTGGATACGGGGAGGATACGGCGAGACTCCCTGGGGAACCGCGGGCTGCCAGCCGGCAGTGTCAAGTTAAATCGCCTGGTATTCTGCCTTGCGGAGGCGGGCCTCACGACTGGAGGTCGAGGGAGTGGATGGCGAGGTGGAGTTGGTGCTCGATGGCGTGGTGGCGTTCGGGGTCAAGGACCTTGCCGCCGGTCAGTTCGCGGACGTAGAAGCTGTCGAGGGCGGCACCGCGTTCGGTGCAGATTTTGGCCGCGGAGATGTCCAGGGCAAGCTCGGTCAGGGTCTGGGAGATGGTGTAGAGCAGGCCGATGCGGTCTTCGGTTTCGATTTCGATCAGGGTGCGGGCTTCGGAGGCGTCGTTGTCTAAGCGGATCAGGGTGGCCATGCGCTCGCCGGTGTATGCTTGGTAAAGCGGGCGGGTGATTTTCTGGCGCCCGATCAGGGCGGGGAAGTCCACTTCCTCGCCGGTCAGGGCCCGGTGCAGGACGTTTTCGAAGCGGTCGCGCTGGTCGGGGCCGGCGAGGTTGCCGGTAATGGCGTCGGCGACGTAGAAGGTGTCCAGCACGATGTCATCGGTGCGGGTGAAGATCTGGGCGCTGAGGATGTTAAGGCCGGCGGCGCTGAGGGAGCCGGCGATCTTGCAGAAGAGGCCGGCGCGGTCCCAGGTGCAGACCTTGACGACGTTGTAGGCGCGATCGGGCTCATTATGCCAGTTGACGACCGGGGCGAGCGGGTTGTCCACTTCGGAGACCTGGAGGCGCATGAAACGGTGGGCGAGGGTGAGGTCGGCGAGGACATCCTTGGCCGGATGGATCTGGAAGTAGCGCGCGGGCAGGGTGGCGAAGTGGGCCTCGATTTCCTCCGCGCTCAGGCGCGCGGGGGCGCGGCGGCGGACCTCCTGCCCGAGTTTGGCGCGGTGCTTCTCGTCGGCGCGGGCGAATTCCGCGCCGCCCGTCAGCAACTGCATGGTCTTGTGGTGGAGCGAGCCGAGCAGCAGGTCTTTGAAGCCGTTCCAAAGCTTGTCGCTGGTGGCCTGGGAATCCACAAAGGTGTGAAGGGTGAGCAGAGCGAGCGTTTCGGGATTCTGCACCTTGTGGGCAAACTGGCGGATAACCGCCGGGTCGTCCAGGTCACGCCGCTGGGAGACGCTGGCCATCAGGAGGTGATGCTCGATGACGAGGCGCAAGGTCTGGGTCGCGGCGGTGTCCAGGTTGAGGCGTTTGGCGGCGCGCATGGCCAGGTCGCAGCTTGCCTCGGAGTGGTTGCCGTGGGCGTCGGCCTTGCCCACGTCGTGGAGGAGCAGGGCGAGGTAGAGCACGAAAGGGCGTTCGAGCTTCTGGAAGAGCGGCGTGTAGGTGGAGTAAGGGGGCGCTTTGGCTTCCCAAATGCGGTCCAACTGCTCGAGACACATGAGGGTGTGCTCGTCGGCGGTGTATTGGTGGTAGAACTCGTGCTGGACCAGGCAGGTGAGCTTGCCGAACTCGGGGATGTATTTGCCCAGCAAATCCACCTCGTGCATGGCGCGCAGGATGGGGGCGACGCTGCCGCGCTGGTCGAGAATGGCGAGGAAGGTCTCGCGCACGTGTTCGTCGGTCAGGAAGCCGTGGTCCACGAGGTTGAGCTGGTTGCGAATGAGTTGCGCCAGGTCCGGGTGCAGGCGCAGCCCGCGCTGTTGGGCGTAGAGGAACACCCGCATGAGCCGCCGCGGATGGTCGCGGAAGACGCGGCTGGAGGTGGCGTGGATTTCGCCATCGGCGAACTTGAATCCGTCCACGGGTTCGCTGGCGGGCTTGCGATGGCCGGGGAGCAGGCCCGTCAGGCGGCCCGGCAGGGCCAGGCCGGGCAGGCGGCGCGGCTGCGGCAGGAGCGCCAGGCGTTGCTCCAGGGTGCGGGTGATGAGGAAGATGTTGCGCGAGTGGGTGTAAACGTCGCGCATGAACTCCTCGATGCGCTTGCTGGGGGAACGCTCGTGGTAGCCCAGGTTAAAGGCGACGGCGGGCTGCAGGTTCTTGCCCAGCACATCCATGGCGCGGTTGGCGTGGTAGTGCATTTCGGTGCGGACGCGCAGGAGGAAATCGTAGGCGGCCTCCAGGTGTTTGCGCTCCGCCTCGCTGATGAGGGCATGGGCCTGCAGCTCCTTGAGCGAGCGGGTGCGGTACTTGAAGAAGGCCATCCAGAGCAGATTCTGGAAGTCGCGCAGGCAGCCGCAGCCGTTTTTGAGGTTGGGCTCCTGCATGGAGGCGGAATTGCCGAACTTGGCGCGCCGAGCGGCCTGGTCGGCGAGGCGCAAGGCGATGTATTCCTCCTCGCAGCCGGAAACGCACTTGCTGATGAGGGTCTTCTGGAACCGCTTGAACAGGGCGTCGTCGCCGGCGATGAGGCGGGCCTCGATGAGCGACGTCTTGGATTGCATGTCGCTGTTGGCGACCTTCACGCAGTCCTCGAGGCTGCGGACCGAGTGCCCGATTTTGAGACCGATATCCCAAAGCGGATAGAGGAGGCCGTCCAGGATGCGCGAAAGGTGCGGCAGCGGGCGGGTGCCGCTGGCGGCCACCTGCCGGCTGTGCAGGAACATGAAATCAATGTCGCTATGGGGGTTGAGTTCCGCCCGGCCATACCCGCCCAGGGCGACGAGCGCCAACGGCGGAAATTCGTGGCGGGCCGGCTCGGACAGGCCGGCCTTGGCGGCCTCCCACAAATGGCGCAGGAGCGCGTCGAGAATGGCGGCGCGGGCGTGGCAGATCTCCAGGCCGCCGGCGCCGGCCCGATGCCGCAGCTTGAGCCGGTGCGTCTCCACCTTGAGGAAGGCCTTGTAGCGGGCCAGTTCCTGGGCAGGTTGACGGCCAGGCGGCAACGCCAGGCGCGCCGCGGCACTGGCGGTTATCTTGTCGAGCAGTTCCTGCATTCGCGAATTACTGTGGGAGCAAAAGCCGCGCAAGGCAAGCGCCGCCGAAACCTTGTGACCGCGGCGGTGTCTGCTAGAGTGGGGCATATGTCCGCCGCGCCCGACCCCGATGCCGCCCTGATGCTGCGCGTGAAGCAGGGCGACATGGGCGCATTTGCCGAGCTGGTGGACCGGTACAAACGGCCGGTGATGAATGTCGCTTGCCGCATGCTCCGCGACGCGACGGAGGCCGAGGACCTCGCCCAGGCGGTGTTCGTGCAGGTGTTCAAGTCGGCCCACCGCTATGAGGTCGCATCCAGGTTCTCGACCTGGCTGTTCACCATCACGCGGAACCTGTGCTTGAACGAGATCCGCCGCCGCTCCCGGCATCCGACCAACTCGATCGAGGCGGCGCACCCGGAGCAGGAAGGCCAGCCGTGGCAGCAGTTCGAGGACAAGCGGACAGCGGGACCCCCGGAGCGTCTTCTGCACGGGGAACTGGAGGCGAAGATTGAAGAGGCATTGGGCGCGCTGCCGGAGAACCAGCGCCTCGCCATCCTGCTCTGCCGCCAGGAGGACTTGAGCTACGAGGACATCGCCCGCGTGCTCGGGTGTTCGGTATCCGCCACGAAGTCATTGATCCACCGCGGGCGCGAGACGCTTAAGCAGCGGCTCAAACCCTACCTGCAAAGCGGGGCGTGGCATGAGTCCGCATGAGTGCAACTTTCATGCGGAAGCGGTTTTACTCAACTTAGGCACAGTTCTATGACCAACGAGCCCATCTACAACCGACTGCGCGAGCTAAGCTGGCGGCGGAAATTGACTGCCGCCGAGGAAGCCGAGTTGCGCGCGTGGCTGGCGGCGCATCCCGAGGCCCGGGCGGACTGGGAGGCGGAGGCCGGTCTGGAAGCGGCCCTGCGCCGGCTGCCGGACGCGACCGTGCCCAGCAATTTCACCGCGCGCGTGCTGCAGGAGGTCGAGCGGGAATCCAAGGCGGTGCCGCGCCGGCCCGAACGCTGGACGTGGCCGTGGCTGCACTGGCTGCCCAAAGCGGCTCTGGCGGCTTCCGTGGTGGCGGCAGGGCTTATCTCGTACTTGATGGTTCAGAGCGCAGAGCGCCGGAGGCTGGCCGAGAGCGTGGTCGCCGTCGCGGATGTGTCCTCACTGCCCAGTCCGGAAATCCTCCTGGACTTCGACGCCATCCGCGCATCGGCTCCAGCTCCCGCCCCGGACGAGCAACTGCTGGAGGTGCTGCAATGATGGCGGCCAGCCGCCGCCGTCTTGGCGTGGTGCCGCTCGTTTGCGCCTGCCAGATAATATCAGTGTCACTGGCGGCGCAGCCGGCAACCAACATGTCGGCCCGGACCGAACCCCGCACGGCCGCCACACGCCGGGTCACCCCCCCAGCCCTGCCCAGAACGTTGCCTCCAGTGCCGGCGCCTGGCTCGGGCATCAGCCTCTTCCGCGAACTGCTGGCGATGAACGCGGGCGAGCGCAACCGGGCCTTGACGAACTTCTCCCCGACGGTCCGGCCCCAGATTCTGGCCAAAGTGCGCGAATACGAGTCCCTCCCCCCCGACGAGCGCGAGCTGCGCCTGCGCGTGACGGAACTGCACTCTTACCTGCGGCCGCTGATGACCGCCCCGACCACCAACCGTGCTTCCCAATTGGCGCGGATTCCGGAGACCGACCGTGAACTGGTTGAAGACCGGCTGCGCGAGTGGGACAAGCTGTCGCCGGCCGTGCAAGCCGAGCTCCTGGAGCACGAGGCCACGCTCCGCTACCTGGCCCAGATCCATGATCGCACCGAAGAGCAGCGGCGGATCATTCTCACGAATATCCCGGCACCGCGGAGGGAGATGCTGGAGAAAGGCATCAGCAAGTGGAGTTCGATGTCCGAGGACCAGCGCCGGCAGACGCTGAGCCGGTTCCACCAGTTCTTCGAGCTGACCGCCGCGGAAAAGGAAAAGGCGCTCCGAACGCTCTCGGGGCCGGAGCGGCGGCAAATCGAGAAGACACTGCGCGCCTTTGACCAGTTGCGGCCGGACCAGCGCGCCGTCTGCTTGCGCTCGTTGGAGAAGTTCACCAGCCTGAGCCCGGCGGAACGTCACCGGTTCCTGAAGGACGCCGAGCGCTGGCAACAGATGTCACCCGGCGAACGCCAGACCTGGCGTGACTTGGTGCGCAAGATGCCTCCGCCCCTGCCCACACGCCGGCCGCCTCCCCCGCCACTGCCGCCCGCGGCGCGCCCGCACCGGCCTGCGCCGACGGTCGCGACGAATGGAAGTTGACCGTTTGGGTTGGCGTCCCCTGCGGCTGTGATCAGGCTGCGCCGGCGGTGGCGCGAGATTTCGTTTTCCACACCGAAGGTTCAACTCTAGACTCAGGTCAGTGCATCCAATTGCGTTCAAGCTCGGCTCGTTCTCCATCCACTGGTACGGAGTGATGGTGGCATTGGGCTTTCTGGCCGGATTGTGGACGGCCGGGCGGCGGGGTGCGCGGGCGGGCATCGCCACCGAGAAGATCGTTGACCTCGGCCCATGGCTGATTGTCGGGGCCATCGTGGGCGCGCGGACGCTCTATGTGATTTCGTACTGGCGGGAATCGTTTGCCGCCAAGCCGCTCTGGGAAATCTTCGCGGTCTGGCAAGGTGGACTGGTCTATTACGGAGGGCTGGTCGGCGCGTCGTTGGCTTGCATCCTCTATGTCAGGCTAAAGCGGCTGCCGCTTTGGAAGGTGGCTGACATTTTGGCGCCGAGCGTTGCTTTGGGCTATGTCTTCGGGCGCATCGGCTGCCTGCTGAATGGCTGCTGTTATGGACGCGCCTGCGACTTGCCCTGGGCGATTCGCTTCCCCGAAGGCAACCCCCTGCACCCGCCCACCTACCCGGTGCATCCAACCGAAGTTTATGACTCCCTCCTCAGCCTGGCTCTCTACGCCTCGCTAGCCTGGCTGTTTCGGCGCCGGAAGTTCGACGGGCAGGTCTTCGCCGTTTACCTTGTGGGTTACGCGGTGCTGCGCTCGCTGGTGGAGCTGTTTCGCGGCGACTACCCCGTGCATCAGCACTACCTGGGTGGCTGGGCCACGCCCGCCCACCTGGTCAGTATCCTGATCCTCGCCGCAGGGCTGGTTCTCCTCCGCCTGCTGCCCCGCCCCGGACCAAAGGAAGCGTAAGCCGGATGTCTCATGCTCCGCGCGCATCGTCAAAGAGATGTAGCCGCCGACGTCAGTCGGCGCCATCTTCGGCGGGAGGCGAATGCGCCGATTGAAGTCGGCGGCTACGGAGGTTTGAAACAACCGTGCTAGGCAACCGACAACAGCCGATGGCCGCCAAACCCGAATACTCTCCTCCCTCTTCCCTCCTCCACTCTCACCCCTTGCTCCTCGCCGGCCCAACCGCGGTCGGCAAATCAGGGATCGCCCTCTGCCTGGCTAAGCAGCTCGGCGGGGAAATTGTCTCGGTTGATTCCATGCAGGTTTACCGCGGGATGGATATTGGCACGGCTAAACCTTCGCCGGCCGATCGTGCCTGCGTGCCGCATCACCTGATTGATGTGGTGGATATAGCCAGGCCATTCGATGCCGCGCAATTCATAGCCGGCGCACAACGGGCTGTGGCCGACATCCAGAGCCGGGGACGAGTGCCGATCTTGTGCGGCGGCACGGGTCTGTACTTCAAGGCGTTTCTGGAGGGCTTGGGCCAGTCGCCGCCGGCGGACCCCGCGCTGCGGCTGAAGTTGGAAGCCACTCCCTTGCCGGAACTGCTCGAGGAACTGGCCAGATGCGACCCAACCACCTATGAACGCATTGACCGGCGGAATCCGCGCCGGGTCATTCGTGCGGTCGAGGTCATTCGCCTGACCGGCAAACCCTTCTCCGCCCAGCGCGCCAAATGGCAACCTTCAACCCTCGACCCTCAACCCTCAACCCGCTGCGTCGGGCTCGCGCGCTCGATGGCAGACTTGCACCAGCGCATCTCGGCTCGCGTTGAGGCTATGTTCCGCCAGGGCTGGGTAGCCGAAACCGAACAGCTCCTGGCGCGCGGTCTGGCCCAAAACCGCACCGCGATGCAGGCCCTGGGTTACCGGCAGATTGTCGAGCACCTGCGGGGAGAGCGCTCGTTACCCAAGACAATCGAACTGGTCAAAATCCGCACCAACCAGTTCGCCAAACGGCAGATGACCTGGTTCCGCCGCCAGCTTGCCTTGACCTGGATTCAACTGGAGCCGCAGACCCGCGCCGAAGCGGTCGCAAAGAGCATCGCCGGACTTTGAACCTTTTCTCCGCCGGGGGGGACTGATAGATAGATGGTCATTACGGCCGATCGCCCGGAATTCGCAGGCACCGCGGATCTCCTGTCTCGCGCACGAGCGGGAGACACACCGGCTTTCTGCCGTTTGGCGGCCGAGCACGAGCGCCGTCTACTGCAGCAGGCTTGCGGCCTGACGCATGACCGCACGGCAGCCGAGGACCTCGTTTCCGAAACGCTGGCCGAGGCCTGGCGCAGCCTCAGCCGATACAATGGCGCCTGCCAGTTCAGCACCTGGCTTTTCTCGATCCTCCTGCACCGCCACCAGAAAGCCCTGCGCCGCGCCCGGTCCCGCCCGATTCCGCTCGCCGCGCTGCTCCCGGCCCAGGCTGATGAACACCGCCAGGCCCAGGAGAATCTGCCGGCCGCCGACCCTTCGCCCGCGGAAGTTGTCATGCGCGCGGAGGCGGCGGGCCGGATAAGGCAAGCCGTCCAGACTCTCCCCGACAAGCATCAGCAAGTAGTCCTGCTCCGTTTTTTCGAGGAAGCGTCGCTGCCGGAGATCGCGGCTTTGCTGGGGTGTTCGGTGGGGACGGTGAAGTCGCGGCTGCATTACGCGCTGGAGAAACTGCGCGAAGCGCAGCAGGGAGTGAACCTTTCGGAGGTGTGGGGGGATACAGGGGTGTGAAATCTGAAATCCGAAACCCGGGGGCCGAAGGAAGGCCCAAGACCGAAGGCGGAAAGCAATGAAGACTGTTAAAGACTGCAGAACCTGGCAGGAGGCAATCCGGAGTTGGATTGGCGAAGGGGCGACGGGCGAGGAGGCCAGCCGAATCCAAGAGCACCTGGCGGGCTGTGCGGAGTGCCGGCGCTACACCGAGGAGTTGAGGGCGGCGGCGGCCGGGCTGCGCTGGATGGCCGAGCGGCCGGTGGAGCCGAGCCCGGGGTTTCGGGCGCGGTGGATGCGGGCGGTAGAAGAGGCGGCCGAGCCTCGCGGGTTCGGGGAGATCATGGCGGCTGTGGCCGGCTGGTGGCGGGGACTGTTGCTGGAGAACCTGCGGCCGGCGCTGGCGGTGTCGTCCGTGTGGGTTCTAATTCTGGTCTTCCGGCTGAGCGCGCCGGAGGTGTCCCCGACGACCAGGACGACCGCGGCGCGATCGCCGGCGGAAATCCGGCAGGTCTTGAAGATCCAGGAGGAGCTGTTGGCCGGAGAGTTGGGAAAACCGCCGGGGTTTCGGGTCGTGCCGCGGAGTCAGTCACCGGCGCGTCCCCGCAGTGAAGGGCTCCCGGCGGAGCCTGCTGCTCAGAAGCAACAAACCTCGATCATGATAGCGAGCCTATGAAAAACGTGAATGCCACCCCCTCCGTTCTTGAGCGCTGGATCATCGGCGTGGTCAGCGCCCTGCTGGCCGGCCTGATCGTGGTTTGGGCCTGGCACGCAAGTGAACTGGTCCTGCAAATCGTCTTTATCCTGGCCGCCCTTGCGCTGGTCTTGCTGGCGGTGCTGTCGGTCGCGGCGTGGCGGCATGGGTTCCGCTGGTTCTTCAGCCGTCGAGCGCTGCGGTTTTACGGCTGGCTCGCGGTGGGGATCGTGTCGGTGGTGGTGCTGTTCTACGCCGAGGAGAGCTGGCGGGGAAAGCGAATGTGGGCCGCGCTCCAACGCGAGGCCGGCGCGCGGGGGGAATCCCTGGAGCTCTCGTCGGTTATCCCGCCGGCTGTGCCGGAGGACGAGAACTTCGCGCTGGCGCCGGGGATTGGCCGTCTGCTGGGCTTCGCCGAGCCGGGCTCGGGCAACGAGCAGGAAACGGCCTCCCCGGGAGCGTTTTACCAGGAAACGGGTGACGACTGGCCCGCGGCCACCTGGGCGCTTGGGCAAGCCACCGACCTGGCGGCCTGGCAGGAGTTCTTTCGCCGGCACGCCATCACCCCCCGAGCCCAAACAAACGCGGACCCGAGCCGGCCGGCGTTGCCCGTCGCCCCGGCACCGCAGGCGCCCGCGGCGGATGTGATGCTGGCCCTGAGCCGCTACGATTCGGCCCTGGCGGTGCTGCGCACGGCCAGCCAACGGCCGCAGGCGCGTTATCCCCTGGCCTACGAGGAGGGCCTCTTCGCGCTGAGCTACCCGTCGCACGGGCGCCAGCTCGAATTCCTTCCCCAGGCCGCGCATGTGCTCTCGCTGCGCGCGATTGCCGAGCTGGCCCAGGGCAGAAGCGAGCCGGCGTTGCAGGACACACTGCTGGCGTTGCGCCTGGCGAATACGCTCCGAGAAGAGCCCTATTGGCAGCTCCACCACCTCCGGGCCCAGATGCTGATGTTCTGCGTGCAGCCGGTGTGGGAGGGGCTGGCCCAACACCGTTGGACCGAGCCGCAACTCGCAGCTTTGCAGCAGCAGTTCGCCGCGATGGACCTGCCGGCTGAGTTTCGCGTGATGGCGCGTGGGGGAACCTTCGTGTTCATGAACCTGGCCGACCAGCTGCAGGCGTTCCTGGCTGGCCGCCGTTCTCCGGCAGGGGACCTCCTGGGCTCTGAACGGTTTGCCGCGTGGCTCTTCTGCAGGCTGTATCCGGAGGGCTGGCTTTACCAGGACAAGGTTTGGATTTACCGGTTCTATGAGCGGCGAGCGGATGTGTTTAAGGCGATGAACGCCGCCAAGGCCGGGCGGGGGGACACTGAGCTGCGTCGCGCGACTGATCCGTTGCTGCTGATCTTCGTGGTTCCCAACCTCCTGGAAGCCTTCCACGGGGGCGCGGAAGGCGCCCTTTACCTCCACACCACCTGCCAGGAAGCTGTGGTGGCGTGCGCGTTGGAACGCTACCGCCTGGCCCAGGGGCGATACCCGGATTCGCTGGAGGCGCTGGCGCCGGCGTGGCTCAAGGAGCCGCCGGCCGACCTGCTGGACCCGAACGGCAGCAAGCTCAGGTATCGCCGCGAGGGCGACGGCGGGTTCGTGCTGTATTCGATCGGACTGAACCGGGCGGATGACGGCGGAAGGCCGGGTCCAGCCGATAAGAACTGGCGCTGGGGAGAAGCCGCGTACCCGCGGCTGAAGGAGGGGGATTGGGTGTGGCGGCAGCCTGGCCGACAATAACCAGGGGAGCCGGCTGCGGCGTAGGGACGGCGCCCATCCGGCGGGACTACGGTGTGGTTCCCATGGGGAGCGATCCCCATGGGATACACACCGGGTACTCACGGGTGTCACAGCGTCGTCGCACCGGGGCGGCTATGGGGTCCGGGAATAGGGTATTGCAGCGGTGAAATAGCTCGTCGCAGTGCAAGAAACCTCTTCCTTCCCGGCGGCAAACATGCTATGGTGACTCAGAGACAATTAGAAAGAGAGCGATCGCGATAGACGCGCCGAGTTGAAAGCACTGATTGAGACCAGGAACCGCCGGACTGAGCGAGTGTTCCTCGTGGGGGTTGAACTGAAGTCACGGCGGGCGACAGAGTTGGATGATTCGTTAAAGGAGCTGGCCGAGCTGGCCACCACAGCCGGAGGTGAAGTTGTGGGAGATGGCATTCAGAAGATGGCCGCTCCCTGCGCCGCCACGTACATCGGCAAGGGCAAAGCCGAGGAGTTCGCCCGGCGCTGCCAACAGGCGGACGTGGATACCGTCATCTTTGACGATGAGCTTAGCGCCGCCCAAAGCCGCAGCCTGGAGCAGACCTTCAACTGCAAGATACTCGACCGCACCAGCCTCATCCTCGACATCTTCGCCGCGCGGGCCCGCACCCGCGAAGGCAAGCTCCAGATCGAGCTGGCGCAACTCCAGCATTTGCTCCCGCGGCTGACGCGTTTCTGGGGCCACTTGTCCCGGCAGAAGGGCGGCATCGGCATGCGGGGCGGTGAAGGTGAAACGCAGTTGGAAACCGACCGCCGCCGGGTGCAGGACCGCATCGCCCGCATCGCGCGCGAGCTGGAGGTGGTGCGCCGCCAGCGCGCGCTCCAGCGCAACCAGCGCCATCGCAATCACTGGGCGCTGGCCTCGATTGTCGGCTACACCAACGCGGGCAAATCCACCCTGCTCAACAAGCTTACCGGCGCGGAGGTGTTGGTGGAGGACAAGCTCTTCGCCACGCTCGACCCGACCACCCGCCGCCTGCGGCTGCCGTCCAACCAGAACGTGCTGGTGACGGACACGGTCGGTTTCATCCGCAAGCTGCCGCACGGGCTGGTCGAGGCGTTCAAAGCGACTTTGGAGGAAGTGGTCCAGGCCGACCTGCTGCTGCATGTCGTGGACGCCAGCCATCCGGACGCCGAGCAACAGGTGCGAGCCGTGGATACCGTGCTGAAGGAAATCGGCGCGGACGGCAAGCCGACGCTCATGGTGTTCAACAAGATTGACCAACTCAACGGCAGCCGGGACTCGCTCTCACGGGCGCTGGAGAAGCACGCGCACGGGGTGGCCATCTCGGCCGCCACGGGCGAGGGGATTCCGGCCCTGCTGGCGGAGCTGGGCAGCCAGTTGCGGCCCATCCGCGAGTTCATGGAGCTTTCTGTGCCGCACGAGCAATCCGGCGTCATCGCCCGGCTGCACGAGGTCGGCCAGGTGGTGGAGCGGAACTACAACGGCAAGACCGCCCGCTTCAAAGCCCGCATCCCGCCGCACCTCCACGAGGAGTTCGCGCCGTTCGTTGTGCGCGAGCTGCAAGTGGCCTGAGCCGCGGCCGGCCAGGTTTGATGCTCCCGGCCAACGGGTTGCTTTCGCCGCACCCTGGCGCCTTTGCGTGAGGCTCCTTATTTCCGCTGCGGCGCCAATTCCAGGATGCGCGCGGCGCGAGGGGGAAGATCGAGCTGAATTGAGCTGCCGGCCTTCTTGAGCGTGCCGAGTTCGCGGCGATCTGCTTCATCCAGTTGATACAGCATCGCGCTCCGCGGCAAGCCATACGCGCCTCGGGGGAGATCGAGGATGCACTGGATCGGTTCATCCGCGATGCTGGCGACCGCGATGCCGACACTCCTGTCCGGCGCGGCCCAGGCGCACGCCAGCACCAGCGGGCTGCTGGTCTGGAACGCCGTCAACCCACCTTCCCGGCCGGCGTAGATCGAGAGGCGCGACATGTCCAGCGTGGCCGACGGGCCGCGCACTTGCGGCGGACGCAGGAACGTCCCGTGCAGCAGGTATTTTCGCGCGCGGCTCCGCAGTCGCGCCAACCGCAGCACGAAGTCCACCTCCTCGGCGCGCTCCGCCAGCTGCTCCGGCAGGAAATTGGCGATCGTCGGCTGCTGGCCCCAGACAAACGCCCGCGCCTGCTCCAGGCAGAACTGGCGGGAATACTTCCGGTCGAGCAGCTTGAGCGGCTCAGCGGGTGCGGACTGCACCGGCCACAAATCATCATAAGGCGGCATCGTCAGCGACGAATAGTTGCCGTAGGCAACGGCAAACGGATGGTACACTGCCGGCCAAAAAGGGATCGTCTCCCAGCCATCGGGCGCCGCGTAGCGTTCGCGGCTGACCTGCAAGCTGAGCATCAGATCCAGGTAAGGCAGCCACGGCTCGCCGCAACCTTCCCCCGCCAGGACCACCGGCTCGCCACGGGCAGCGCACCGCTGGCGGATCCCGGACTCCAGCGCCCGAAAGCCCTGCATCCAATAAACGCCCCCGCCCACCGAGTGCCCGTGCTGGGGATCGTAACAGGCGCGGCTGGTGCATGCCTGGTCCATGTAGATGCCATCCACGCCGAGCTCTCCGACGGCGCGTTCGGCCAACCCGGCATACTTCTGCCGCCAGAAATCCGTGCCCATGCACATCGTCGCGCACGCCTGGCGGGTGAAGGTGTTATAGACCTCCGGGTGCACCCTGCCGTCTTCGCCTTTGACCGCGAAACGCTCGGCGCCTTCGTTTGTCCAGCTTCGGGTGGTCATTCCCCAGAGCCGCTGGTTCATATACACCAGCGCATGGATGTCAGCCGCCTGGGCTTTGGCCAGGGCACGGGTGAAATTCTCCGTGCCCTCGCGCGGCGGGAGGTATTCCGGGAAACCGGCGTCGTAAGAACAGCCGTGCCACCAGTGCCAGAAGACGCTCACCGGCAAGCCCAGTTTCTCGCGCAACGCCACCGCCGGCGCGAGCACACCCGGCGACCGGCCGCGGTTCCAAACCCATAACGCCGTGTCAAGAGCCCAATCCGACACCTGTCCGCGCGCCAGCCGGCTTTCCTTCGCCCAAACCTGGTTCGTGGCCCACGCGCGGTAACGCTCCGCCGCGGCAAACCAGTCCCCTTCGAACGTCCCGAGGCACACGGCATATGGCATCCGCCACCCGGCGCCGGAGGCCTGCTGCCCCTCCGGCAGATGCACCACTTCGCAGCCAAGCCGGCCCTTGCCGTCGCCGAAAAACGCGAACGACTTGTTGAAGGCGGCCGTGTCGTCGCAGGCCAAATACAGCCCCGGCCCGTCCTGCCGGTAAAACGCCATGCACTGCATGGATAGAATCCCCGGGTAAGCCCATTCCTGCCGCCGCCCGCTACCACCGTCAGCCGCAAAGACCTTCCGCGGCTCGGCCGTCTGCTGCCCCATCCACACCGGCACCGCCAGGCGTTCATTCGACTGGCGCGGGATGTTCACGAGACGCGGGAACCGCGCCTGCCCGATGCCCAACTCACCCAGCCCGCTCACGGTCAATTCCCAGCGGCTCATCGGCTGCTTCGGCTCCAGCCGCGCCACGGCTTCCACGCGCAATCCCGGCGCCGCCGCGAGTCCAAACCCGTCCCAAGTCAGGCGCATGGCGGGAGCCTTCCCGCGCAACAGCTGGCAACGGAAGGAGTGCGCATCCGCCGGCGACAGCACCTTGCGCGCCGGTGTAAGCACTAATTCCCAAAGCCCGGCGCCGGCAGGTGCGGCGCCCGTGAAGTTCTGTCGCGTATGCGTGTCGGCCAATCGCACCAGTTCACCGCGCTCCCGACTCACTCCGATCTCCAAGGACCCGTTCGACACGTGGAACACGTCCTGCGCGGCGAAACCGCTTCCCCAACCCAGGAACAGCAGCATCACAACCAGCACCCAGGCGGCTCGACTGGCAACCGGCAAAACGGCCATAATCTGCCCCGGGCGCCGATGGACGTGGTCGCCGTCCGCAGCACAGATCCAGCCGTCCTGGAGAACAGCGAATTGGGGAGTGATGGTTATCATACGGATTGGCTTTGGTTCATGCTCGCTTCAATAGGAAGTCTCGCGAGGGGATCGTGGGCCGAGCGCGGAACGGCGTCAAGACGGAGGAACCCTTGATTCCCTTCCCGGATCAGCAAGGCGCCTGCCAGACGGAGGGATTACTGAATCTCACGGGTTTTGGCATGGCGGACCCTGCTCCTGCTCAAATGCCAAATCCCGCGCCTGCCGGATCAGGGCGAAGTCTTCGACCAGGTCGCCGAATCGGAAGCGCGGCATCCCGCTCTGCTGCTGGCCGAGCAGCTCGCCCGGTCCGCGCCGGCGCAGGTCCTCTTCGGCGATGCGGAAGCCGTCGTTCGTTTCTTCCAGCACACGCAGGCGTGTGCGCGCCTCGGGGTTTCGCGCGGCGGCCACGAGGATGCAGTAGGAATCGTGCGCGCCCCGGCCGATGCGGCCGCGGAGTTGGTGCAGTTGGGCCAGGCCGAAATGCTCGGCGTTCTCGATCAGCATGATGGTGGCGTTGGGCACGTCCACGCCGACCTCGATGAGCGAGGTGGCCAGGAGCGTCTGGACCTGCCGCGCGCGAAAGGCCGCCATGACCGTTTCCTTCTCCCGCGGCGGCAGCCGCCCGTGCAGGAGCCCGACCTTAAACGGCGCCAGCGTCTGTTGCAGGGTTGCGAACTCCTTTGTGACCGCCTTGACGCCGCCGGGGCTGGCCTCCTCGACGCGAGGGTAAACCACATAAGCCTGCCGGCCGTCGGCCAGCTTGTCGCGAATAAACGCCCAGACTTGCGGCAGCTTGTCCGCCGCGCGGACCACGGTCCGGATGTGGCCGCGCCCGGGAGGCAGCTCGTCAATGACCGATACCTCGAGGTCGCCGTAGAGGGTCAGGCCCAGGGTGCGGGGAATGGGCGTGGCCGTCATCACCAGCAGGTGCGGATATGTGCCCTTGCGCACGAGCTGTTCGCGCTGCGCCACGCCGAACTTGTGCTGCTCGTCAATAATCACCAGGCCGAGATTCTCCGGCGCGAACCCGGGTTCGAGGAGCGCATGGGTGCCGACGGTGAGGGCGGGGGCAGGCTGGAGGCTGGAGGCTGGGGGCGAGAGGTCTGCGGCGGGCTTCCGATGGTGGCGCGGGGCGGTCTTGCGGCTGCCGGTTTGGAGCTCGACGGGGACGCCGAGGGGTTTGAGCCAGCGGGTGAAATTCTCGAAGTGTTGTTCCGCCAGGACTTCGGTCGGGGCCATGAGCGCCACGTGGTAGCCGCTTTCGAGCGCCATCAAGGCGCAGCAGGCCGCGACGATGGTCTTGCCGGAACCGACATCGCCTTGGAGCAGCCGCCGCATGGGGTGCGTGCCGGAAAGGTCGTGGCGCAGTTCGCGCAGCACCTTGGTCTGCGCGCCGGTCAGCTTGAAATCGAGCTGGGCCAGAAACGGCTTGATGAGATGGTTGTCGCCACCGCACGGCAGCGCGCGCGCCTTGGTTTGGAAGTTGCTCCGGCGATGCCGAATCTGCCGCTGGAGCGCGATAAATTCATCCAGCGCCAGCCGCCGCCGGGCCGTGTCCGTGTCGGGAAGGGTGTCGGGGAAGTGCAGCAGGCGAATCGCGCGGGCGCGGGCGGGGAGGTTCGCCGCCGCGCCGGTCAGTTGCAGTTCCGGCCACGGCTCGGGAATCTGCCCTTCGCACTGCGCGAGCGTCCGCCAGATCAGCGACCGGAGCCAGCGCTGCGGCAGGCCCTCGGTGAGCGGGTAGATGGGCGTGAGGCGGTTGAAGTGCACGATGTCCTCGTCGCCGGCTTCCAGGACCTCGGTTTCCGGGTGGTCCATCGTCCGCGGCTTGAGGCCAACAGGTTTGCCGAACACGATCACTTCCTCGCTCACCTTGAAATACTTCTCCATGAAGGGCAGGTTCCACCAGCGGCAATGGAGCCGGGCGGTCCCGTCGTCGAGAATCAGCTCGAAGATGGATTTGGTATGCTGCTTATACCATTTGACGCCGAGCGCGACCACCGTTCCGCGGGCCGTCGCCGGCTCGCCAAGCTGCAATTGCGCGATGGGGCGGAGCTGGCGGCGATCTTCGTAGCGGTGCGGGCGGTGGAGCAGGAGATCTTCGACGGTGCGGATGTCGAGGCGGGCGAGCTGGGTGGCGCGCTCCGGGCCGACGCCGTACAGGGTGGCCACCGGCCGGGCCAGGGGCGCGAGGGGACGATTGGGCGGTGCGGCGCTCATCCGAAGGCAGCATAAGCGCCGCGGGGCGGGAATCGAAGCCCAAAGTCGGGAGCGGAATCGCAGGGCATCTCGACAGTGCCACCGGCGCGCGGGCGATAACTGCCCAGGGGGCGGGGTGAGAGCGGCGCCGAGACGGGCAAGTGACGGCCACTAGACGGCCACCCCGTGGCCACTAGATGGCCGAGACCAAATTTGGGCCCCGGCCATCGGCGGCTTTAGGGCGGGCTGTCTGGCCTGCTTTAGAGGGGCAGGCGGCTGACTGGTTGATGCTTCTGATCACGCAACCGGACTCAAGCACGGAGGTGCGCAGTGGTGAGGATACCTTTTGCGGCTACCTCTTGGGGCTGGAGGCAGGTGTGATCAGGCAATACGCATGCACCGCACTGCTACGGTAGCCACACACCGGCGTTGGCTTGCGGCTGGCTGGAGGATGGCTTGTCCGTACGGTCAGGCTACGGTGTGGTTCCCATGGGGGCCGACCCCCATGGGAACCACACCGTAGCAGCACAGGTTAGACACCGTAATCACGGGCCAAAGGCGCAGGGATCAGCGGGGACTCAAGAATGCTGACTGGCAGGATCACTGTCCCAAATTTGGACAGTGTTGAGGTGGTGAAGGTCGGGAGGCCATCCGAGTCGTGCGGGTGCAAACCACCGTTGGCAGTCCCCGGAAACCCGTGATGAACCCAATCTTTGCCCACCCGGGGGTTGCCGACGGCCAGTCCCGGGCGCGGAGGGTGTCGCGGCGCGGGTGAATGAGCGCGGGCGGCGGTTGATGTTGCGCGGCTGGTGTTCATTGGGTTTTGCCTGCGCGGACGGTTTGAATTGTCACGGGGCCCATCAAGCCGGAGGGCACCCGTGGAGTGTCTTTGGAGTAATGGCGCGCGGATGTAAACGTGTAACGTCCCGACGGGCGTGGCTTGCCTGACAAGAACCACTCGGGCCATTCCAGCAGCGTCTCGTAGTCTTTCCAATTGCTATCCGGGGGCAACTGTTCATCCCCAATCATCCGGTTGATCCATAGGTTTACGACGTTCACTTCGAGTTCATTGCCGCCGGGAAGAGCGGCGTCTGTGATATCCACCCGATATGGCGGTTTCCAGGCGATGCCGCAGTCCTTGCCGTTAAGCCGCACTCGCGCCATAACCTCAACCAAACCGAGGTCAATATAGAGCGGCCCTGGGAGGGACGCGGCGGAGAGGTCAAAACGCGTGCGATAAGTAGCTGTGCCGGAATAAAAGTGGATGCGCGGATCGGCGTGTTTGCTCCAGTCTTCCAGGGTTGGGAAAACGACAGGTTCATCGGGCCCGCCCCATTTTGGATCGAATGCAACTCTCCATGGGCCGGCAATGCTGGTCAGCCGGGTGCGATCCGGGAAGTTCCTTCCGGCTGCCTGTCTCAGTGCCTGGCTGGGTTTGCGAAAGACTATGAACCAACTTTGCATGGGTTCAAAGCGGAGCGGGATGGCGGTGCGACCGTCTTTCTCCGCGAATTCGGGCAACCCGCGAACCGCGCCGGTTTCGGGATCCCACAATTCCGGAAGTTTGCCCGCGACTCGGAAGGTGCAGGTGAGATCTGCCGTGCGGTTTTGCTGGTGGGACACGAAATAGACATCCGCCTCGCCGATGCGGCGATGTATGTAGCTGAGTTTCCCGCCTTCGAAATCGGGCGGCAACTGGTCAGCCGCAAAAATCTGGCCCAGCGGTTTGCCGGTGATCAACCGCCCGCTTTCCCACAGCGCAGACCCAATTGTCTCCGCCTCGGAGTTTGCCGCCGGGAAGTCGGTGAGGCCTGGCGTGCCCGTCACCCGCCGAGCGGCAACCACCCGCGCGCCACCCTGGACCAGTTCGCGAATCTTGCGCGCTACGGGCAGCGTCATGCGGTCGCTGTCCGGCAGGACAAGGTACTGGTAACTCATGCCCGAGGGCAGAGTAATACGGCCATCCCGCACCTGCATTCGGAGGACGAGGTCGGCAGCGCAAATGTCGTAGTCGTAACCGCGGGGCAGATTCAGCTTCATGAGGCCGACGTGCAAAGGCGCCCCTTCTCCGTAAAAATAGCATACATCGGCGACGAACTTGCCTTGCTGCAACAGGTGCTGGCAGCGCGAGAGATAATCCATCCAGGGCCGGCTGTAATTCCACCATGTGTTGTGTCTTTGGAAATGCTCGCCCCATTTCCGATGCGTGAGCCCTGGAATCATGTTGTCGTAGGCCTGGTGGGCGGAAAGATGGAAGATCATGCGGTTCAGGCCTTCGCAGTATTTCTGATCGCCCATCGCCTTGAGAAGGAAAGGATGATCCCGCCAGCCCCGGTCAGAGGTAAAGGCCTCCGCGCCAATGACAGGTTTGCCGCCGGTGTGCGCCACCGATGCCAGCGCCTTGGTGGAGAACTCATACGCGTTCGGCCTGGCTCCAGGCCCGCCGGGAAAGAGGCCATCGCCTCGCGCCCAGAACTCGCTGATAGGCAGGTCGCTCACTCCGCCATACGCGAGGTTGTCGATGCAAAGATGGCCGTAGGATTCGGTTGAGAATTTTATGCCATGACCGCGGGCAAGCTCACGAAGCCGGCCGGCATAGTTGTCTCGGATCATCTCGCTGACGGTGGCCCGCATGTCCCAGAGGAAGCGCTCCGACATTTCAGCGCTGCCCACAACTCTCCCTGTCAGCACCGGCAGCCACGGCCGCAAATCGTATCCGCGGCGGCGGCGGAATTCTCCGGGAAACGTCGCTGTCCAGTTCTGGCCGCCGGCTTCCCAACTGTCAATGTGGACGTAGTTAAGAGCCTTGCCAGCAAGGCTGCCGGCATCTTCGAAGATCTTCTTCAGAAAGCCCGCGTAATGCGTTTCAATGCCAACAGGCGCCAGCCGGTCGCATTCCAGACCGACAGCCGCTTGCGGACATGGCCGGGTCATCTTCAGGTTGGACGCATGCCCATACCGCAGGATCAACCATTTGCCTGGCGGGGCGTTCCATGCCAGCTGCCCGTTGGGGGACATTTTGTCCGTCAGGTCCACCACTTCGCCGGCCGGCACTACCGCGTTGGGGGGCGTTGCATTGATGCGCCTCTTGTCTGGGGCGCGCCAATGCGTTCCGTTCTTCAGGTCGAGCTGCGGAATACGGTAAGCCCGGGCGTCCTCGGACGGCGGTAGAGGGATGGCCTGAACCGCAATGTCGCGGTAGGAATCCTGCCTCTCGATCTGCTCGCGCACCTTCGCGCTGATTTCAGCGCCGGGCCGCAGCCACGCGGAAAGGTTGGTTTCGACCCGCGGCGGCGGCAAAACGAGGCTGATCTGCCTGCCGCCCTCCACTTCTCTTTCGCTCCAATAGAGCTTCTGCATCGAGCGATCCGGTGTGATGTGGGGCCCGCCGCTGCCGTAGCCAAAATCCACCGAAAGGTCGAACTCCATCCCCAGCCTGCCGCATTCTTGAATCGCCCACTGAAATGCTTCATGCCATTCGGGACTCAACGCCCGCATCTTCCCCTCGGGCGCCCACCATGGTCCGCTTACTTCCATCCAGAGCACACCATTAATTCCGGCTCGATGCAGCGCCTCCAAATCGGCGGTGATTCCCTCCTTGCTGATATTGCCGTTGATCCAAAACCAAAACACCCATGGCCGTGCCGAAGCGGGTGGTGAGGCGAATTCCTCCTCCAAAGCCACCGGTGAATGCGCGGGAGAATCCAGGGGCGGCTCGGCGGCAAAAGAAGCATGAGTCGCGGCCAGCAGCAAGAAGGCGAGCATCGTGGTTTTCATCCGCGAAACTTTGGCCAGCCTGGAGCTTGGACGCAATGCCAATGAGCTCAACTGACAGGTGGCGGGGAGGGGGAAGCGGGCACCCAATTGCTCGCACGAGGTGAGTTCGCCGCTGGGGCCGCCTGGGTTGGTTGACGGACCGGGCGGTCAAGCTGGTTTGATCCCGCGCGAGAATCCCGGGGTCACTTTGGGCCGGCTGAGCGGGCGCCGATGAACCGCTCCAGGGCGGCAAACAGCGCGGCCAGGTCGGGCAGGTGCGTGCATTGGCCGTCCGGTTGCACCAGGCCGAAACCCTCCCCATAGGCCGCGCCGTTGGCGACGCAGGCATCCGTGCGGCAATCGGCGATCTGCTGCTCCGCCCGGCGAATCACACCCGCGCGATCGCCCTCCACCTCGTACTTCCAGCCCACAAGCCGGGCCTTGGGGAACCACTGGCGCAGGTCCGCAATGATCTTCGGCGTTGGCACTAACTCAGCCAGCAACGTCCCGTCCCGGCTGGGGAACTTGCCACCTTTCACCTCGGTCCGCGCGCCTTCCGGGGGCTGGCACCAGACCTTGCCGAACGAGAAATCACTGACGGCCGCCGCATGAAACACGACGTCCACGGCCGGGTGGGCGAGGGCCTGAAGGCATTCGCGCAGATTGGCGGTGGTAGTGAAGGTCTCGATCCGGCGGGCGCGCCGCTCGCCGCGCCAGGGGGCCTGCTGGCCGATCAGCAGCGTGACGTCGTGACCGCGCGCCGACAGGAAATTGCACAGCTCGGAGCCCAGCCGGCCGGTGGAGAAATTGGTCAGGCGCCGGACTGCATCCAGCGGTTCGAAGGTCGGACCGGCCGTTACTATGCATCGCATAAACAGAGAATCCCCGCCCGCAGCTACTAGCGCAAGCGCCAGTTAATGCTTGTGAGGGTGTACGTCAGAAACGCAACCAGGGCTACAACCACAAGCGAGACAACCGCCACAAAAACGAAAACTCCGTATTTGCGGCGGAACCGTCGCCACTTTCTGCCCCGGCCCGAATGGGGTTGCATATGCGAAGTGTATGCACCGGGGCCGGTTGAGCAAAGCGATTTTTGGCCGTTGGCACCCTGACCAACGGCCTTTGTCACCATCACTGCCCGCCGCAACGTGGTGGTGGTCAGGACGCGCCGCGGGCAGGAGTCCGCGGCAGCCGCTACCAGGCGACCGCGACCAGGTCAGCAAAGCTCCCTTTGGGAGCTGGGATATTATGGGCCTGTGAGGCGGCAGCCGGCCCCACCCGCGCGGCCAGAGACTCGCCCAACCAGAAGGCAACTCCGACCATCCCGATGAAGGCCAAACAAATCACCATGCCCTTGATTCTTAGAATTCGACGTGCCGAGCGGTTTGTTTTCATGCCCCGACTTTAGTCCTTCACTGGACGGGGGTGTTAATCGAAAGAATTAAGCCGGGCATTGATAAGAACGATGCCGCCGGGTGCCGCATCTGGCCGTAGCGTGAATGGCCGAGACCCGGCGAGATGGGCGGCAAAGAGAAGCCGGGGCAAACCTCAGCGTCCCCGAGGCTTCGCGGCGGCCGGCGGCTTCGTTCCCGTGGTCGTGATCGTGCCAATGGTCCGGCCACCCGCATCCCGAACGGCGGTGCTCGAACCGGTGTGCTGCACGGTGCTGGTCGTGCGGCCAGCGGCATCGCGGAAGGTGGTGCCGGTGCCGGACTCCGAAGCGATCCGCTGGGTGCGCCCGGCCGCATCGCGATAAGTGATGGTTTGGCCGCCCGTTTTCGTAGCCGTCCAGACCGTCCTCCCCGACGCGTCCCGGAATACTGTCTGGCTGCCCTGAACGTGGGCCGTTCCCGTGGTTCGCCCGCTACTGTCACGGAAAGTCGTCGTGCCGGACCCCATCGTGCTCGCGCTCCCCAAGGTGCGGCCGGATGCGTCCCGCAAGACGGTCTGCCCGCCCGCTTTAGCTCTGGTGGCGACGTAACGGCTCAGGTCATCGGTGCCAGGAACACTCGCCTTCCTTGCGTCCGCGGCGCAGAGCGGGCCGGCCATGGCAGCGAGAAACAACATGGCGACGACAAACTTCTTCATGGCGTGATGCGATGTCTCTTACAATCGGACGGGCCAGTTGGGTTCCCCATTCACTTTCCGCCCCTTTTTTGGAACCGGCGCCTTGGCGATCAGCCTCTCGCCCTTAGCGTTTGCGCTCGCGCTTCGGCTTGTCCACATCCACTGCCAGCCGGATGCTCGGTCCTTGCTTCCGCGAAATGATCGGCCGGTTGCTCTTGTCGCGCCGCCGCCGTGCCCGCGCCTCGGCGTTGAAATGGCCCCGGAGCAGGAAGAAGACGACGGCGAGCGCGATGATGCCTGTGAGCCAGAGAATTGGATTTGTGATGTCGAACATAGTCAGATCATCAACCTGTGTTGTGCTAATACTTGCACGTTCCTGCCGAATGGCAAGAGTGGCCCGTCTCCGGCCGCCTGGCCCCGGCGGCGCTCAGCTCAACCAAAGGATAGTGACGCCTTCGTTGGTCGCGTTTAAGTCCGGGTCGCCGCGCAGCTCCGGCACAGCTTCCAGCAGGGCCAGGACCGTGCCGTTGAAGATCGAGAAATCATCGCCGGGGATGAACTCCTTGATTGCCCCCTCCTTCTTCCGCAACCCGAATGATTTCCGCAAGCCGATGCAGAGCGCCCCGCCCTTGCCCGAAGAGCCGTAGCCGTGGATCACCTTTAGCACCCTCACCCCCTCGCGCCGGGCCCGCTTAATTTCTCCGATGACCAGCCGTCGCGCCTCGTCGAGCACCGGCATCCCGGCCTCAACGTTCACTGTCCAAATTGCGTTCATTGGCTCTCATTCTGGCTTGGGGGGCCATCCTGCTGGCGGACGAAACACTCGATGAATCCAGCAACCGGGGCGGATCATGGCGCGTCACCGGACGTTTCCCAGACGCCCACCCACCGGCGGCTGTCCGATTCACTGCCAACAATTCTCAGGCGGAGTGATTGTCCGGGAGTCACCATTGTGGATGGGAGCGTAAGGGTGAACCTGCCCATCTCGGGGCGGGAGTCGTCGCGTTCGTAGCGCAGGATCACGGTCTTCTCCGCGCCATGCCACGTAGTGCTTTGTTCGCTGATGCCGGGCATGTCGAGCAGCTTCTGGTCATTTACAAACAACTGAAACGAGCACTCAGGCTCGGCGAAGTAGCCCATGCCTCCCTCCCAGGTGACAGAGCATGCTTTCTCTCCCGCTCCAATCTTCAGCGGGTGAGTCTCCCAGACCAGCTCGTTCTTGCCCGTCATGCCACGGGCGACATCGAGCTGTCGGCCATTGATCGGTGGATGGTCATCGCCGGTATCCCCTGCTTTCAACGTTCTCAGCCACCCGTCCGGCGCCCTGAAGGGTTCCAGGTTCAGGATCTGCCCCTTCGGGTCAAAAGCCGCGGAACGAGCATAACGGATAAGCCCGTCCAGAAGGCAGGTGCCCTCGGGATGGCCGGAAAGCAGATCCAGCCCGAACGTAATCAGCGCCTTGCCCTGGCCAACCCGTCCCTGTCCCGCATAAAGGAAATAGCTGTCCAACCCTTCACCGACTATCAGCATCTCGTCCGGGCGAAGCCCGCCAAACGCGGGCAGCTTTTGACCTGTTTTGAGGATCCGGAAGGCGAGGGGCGAGAGGTAGCCCTCGTGTGGAAAATCCCCGAAAGCGGGATGGGTAGCGAAGGCAGTCCCAACCTGTTGGCCCATAGACCACCAGCCAAGGCTGACGTTGGGGCTGCCACGGGTGCGGTTCAACAGTAGCACACGCTTGCCCAAAGCCAGCGCGGGCTCGACATCCGGTGAGCCAATGTATGAGATGAGCAGGTCTGTCGCGTTCGTCTGAGAGAGACCCGCAGGCGTTAAGCCCGAGTAAAGGGACGCCAGCTTTTCGTGCAAAGGTCGCGAGACGGCAATGCCGGTGACTTGTGGGACCGCGCGCTTCGGGAACAACCAGAGGTCCCATCGGTTGGTCACGTGACCGGGGCCGAGCCAAGCCTCCAGAACGGCTCGGGCCGGTTTTGGCAGGTCGGGCACAACCAACTCCGACTGGCCCAACAAACGCACGGAACCAAGTTCGGCTCCGGCCATGTCCAGAGCGCCCTCGACCAACGCCGTGCCACCCTGGCGCAAGGCCCAGCGTAATCGGCCTGCTTCGATCGGTGCGTCCCCGTAATGCGAGATCCAGAACGAAAGCTCCACGCGATCTCCGGCAACTGCAATCCGCTCAGCAGGTTCGGTTTTGAGCAGCAGCGCAGTCGGGCCGTTAAACGCTGCAAATTGCTGAGGGGTAAAGCCGTTGGGCTTGGGTTCCCAAAACGCGTTGAGAAAGCCCTGGGCGCTATAGGTCTTTCCCTGTTGAACGATGACGTCCACAATAGTCCAAAAGCTGTAACCGTCACACGCCGGGTCCATGCGGGCAGCTTCGAGCCCCTCCTTTTGGTAATGCCGCTGCAAGGCATGGGCGGCGTCCTGACATGCGTCACCCCAGCGCCGATCCAGCGCGGCCTCCTTCAGCCACTCGTCTCGCCTTTCGAGCGGGACGGGCGCAGCCATCGCCCCTTTGAACCTGGGCGCCAGCCTCGGATCCTGTTTCACGGATAGGTTCAGGTACTCATGCGCGATGAACGGGGCATCGGTCACAACGGTCCCGGGCTGCCAAACGTTGATCGGACCGTTCCGGAAATCCGAGTTCTCGGCATCGTTGAGTGTGCCGTCCTGGTGCAGGACCAACCGGTCGGGATCCGTGCGCTTGATCAGATTCTTGATTTCCCTTCCCAAGTAGCGGCCCAGCGTTCCCTCATTTCCCATGCAGTAAGTCGCCAGCGAAACGTGCCGCCGGTAATGGGCCATCAACTCCTTTAGGTCGCGTATCGGATCAAACGCAAACGCTTCGGTCGGGTAATCTCCGTAATAAGGGAGCTCAGGTTGGATCAGCACGCCCGCTTCATCGGCCGCCTCAAAAAACTCGGGCAGTTCGCAATGCGTGTGCAACCGCGCGTAAACAAATCCCGCCTGGCGTGCCAGCTTCAAATGGCCCAGGTGTTCCTCGCGTGAGGCTGGCGAGACCAATGTGAGCGGATACACAAAATCGTCACCGTAGCCGCGCACGAAGAAGGGCTTGTCATTGAGAAAGAACCGATCACCACGCACCTCGAACTTGCGGACGCCGAACCGTTCAATCCAGCCGTGGACGGGTCTGTCCTGGTCCAACAGCACAATATCGGCCAGGTAAAGCCTCGGACTCTCGGGCGACCACGCTTGAAAGTTCGTCAACGCAACCCGGACGAGCACTTCACTCAACCCGCCCTGCGCATCGAACTTGATCTCTCGGGAACTTTCCCCTGCTGGCGACCCATCGGGGGTTTTGATTGAAACGCGGAGCATCGCGCGTTGCGCCATGGATCTCCCGTGGGCGGCAGCCACCGTGGCGTGGACCTCGGCCGTCTTCGCATCAAAATCGCCTCGCAGCCAGGCGTAATCTATACGCGCATCCGGAGTCGCTTCCAGCTCAACGTCCCGGTAAAGGCCGCCAAACCGGTGTGTGCTGCTGAACAGCCCCTTCCGGCTGGGCAGCACATTGTTGACCTCCGCCACGACCGTGGCCGACTTGCCGGGTTCCACCAGATCGGTGATGTCGTACTTGTAGGTGCCGCAGTAATTGTCCACCCACGCCACAGGCGCGTTGTTGACCCAGAACCAACCCTGCGAGCGCACGCCGCCAACCTTGAGCCACACCAGCTTCCCGCGCCATTCCTCCGGGATGGCCACCGTTTTGCGGTACCAGGCGCCACCTTTATGCACCGCTCGCAGCGGTTTTGAGCAGTGATCCCACTTGCAGTCCCAGGAGTCCCCCATGCCGGGTGAACCAACGCCCTGCGCCTCCCAGCACCCGGGAACCTGGATTGTGCGGGAGCCTTGCCAGGGTTTGGAATAGAATGCGTTCCACTCCGGGTGACGCAGCGGCGCCGTGCCACGGGTCGTGAATTCCCATTCACCCCGAAGGGAAACCACTGACTGCAACGGGGATTTCACAACAGGGTTCACCACGGCGGGAAGGGCCGGACGGCCGGCCCAAGTCTCAACGCCTTCCAAGGCTCCAGGGTTCTCCCCGGCGCGCAGGGTGAGCGCGCTCAGCAGAAAGGCGGCTCCAAGCCCGGCAACCACTCCGGAGATTACGTGCGCCGATAAATCAAGCCCGG
This sequence comes from Candidatus Paceibacterota bacterium, assembly GCA_035452965.1. Taxonomy (NCBI): domain Bacteria; kingdom Bacillati; phylum Minisyncoccota; species Minisyncoccota bacterium. The sequence goes on from DAOTCE010000020.1 coordinate 77,972, forward strand.
GTCTCATGCGTGACCATGCCGCCGCATTTTGCACGACATATGCTCCCTTTCTTAGACGAAAGCCGCGCGATTGCCTATCAGAAAACGACACTTCCCGCTGTTCTGCGCAGCGCCGCATCGTCCCAAGATTCGCATTGGGTCGAGGCAATTTGGCGTAACAAACCACCACGGCAGGCCGTTTCTCTACAGGTGGGACCGAGTTGATTGATGGTGCTGCAGAACGATTCCGCGGCAAAAGCCCATGAAGTTCTGAACTGGCGCGTCCGGCAGGACTTGAACCTGCAACCTTCTGATCCGAAGTTTGAAGCATCATGTTCACGCCAGGCTTGCCGGTGTCATTTATCGGCCATTTGACACGCAACTTTCTCCCGTCTTCATTGCACAAAACGCACGTGCGGTCGGTTGCTAACCCCATGCGCTATTCCCTGCAACCGACCGCTGTTCTTGGAAACAATAGCCAACAAAGTGGCCAACGGAACCAACGAAGGAATCAGGCCCCACTCGCCGAAACGGCACCGCCAGGTTGGGTTTGGGCCTTCCGCACCCTCTCCGCAATCTCCTGCGCCGTCAGCCGCGCTGCCGGATTGTCGCTGAGCTGGTCCACCAGCCCGGAAACCGTTGCGAACACGCCCGCCTCCTTCTGATGCTCCATCAGCCATTTGACGAACTGCGCATCCGCCACCTGCCCTTGAGGCGTCGTGGTCAGGATCGCCCGGGCGGTCTCCACGCCCTGGACTAGCGCCTCGTTGACCTTTCGGTTCCGCACCTGCCTGTACCCGTGATACAACCCCGCCAGGGCCAGCGCCAAGATGCTGCCAACGCCAGGCGCGAAGGTATTCACGATGGATCCCGCAGCTTGAATCGTTGCCTCAGCTTCAGGCCTCGCGACCAGATTCGTCACCGGCACCTGCACCAGGTTCGTGTAAAACACCGGCACGAAGTTAGTCACCACCGCCGAGACCAAATTCGTCGCCACCGGCTCACGCTCCAAGTAGCCCGCCACGGCACCAGTGGCCGCGTTGGTCACGTACACGATGTTGGTCCGCTCCGTCACCACGGGCACCGCGTTCGTCACCACGACCGTATTCGTGAACACATGCACCACCGGCGCATTCGTCCACGTCACTTCCTGCTTGTACGCCGCCCGATCCAAGGAGGCGCACCCGCTCGCGCAGGCCACCAGCAGGGCCAGCGCCCCGGCCACCGCCGCTGCCCAAACAATCTTCTCACCACGACTCATCTTCATACTTGCTTCCTTTCCATCCGGACGAGACGCAGCTCATCCCTGCACTCCTCCAGAACTTTTGTGTTGTTGTCCAGGCAGACGATGAGCTTGGCGTTCGCCGCGCTCTGCTCCGCCACTACACCACGCAGGCTTTCCTGGTAACTGTCCCTTGCCTGCTTGTGGTCCTCGATCAGCCGCTCGTGTTGCAGCACGAAGTACCGCATCACAAACCACGCGAACACACCGAACACCACCAGGCTGGCTACGAACAGCCAGCGGTCGTTCATGGCCGCCGCATGGTCCACCTTGCTGATCAAATCCGCCGAAATCATGTTTGTCATGGCACCATCACTCGCTCCATCAGGAGCCGATTCACGCGGAAGAACTCCGCTCGGTTCGTCGCCGGAAACCACGTCGCCTCACCCGTCACACTCCCCCAGGCCGCCAGGTTCGTGCTCCGCCCGAACACAGGCGCCAGTCGCACCCAAGCCTTTCCTGCCATCGCCGGCGGCAAGGGCTTGCTCTCCCAGGACACCTCGCTGCTGAAGTCAGACTCCAACCCGTTCGTGTCGTAAGCCGTTGCCGCAAAGAACCAACGTCCACGATGCGGCAGCACAACGGATTGCGTCAGCACCAGGCCCGCGTTGGTCACAAACTGATACGACCGCGTATTCGTGCCGTAGTAGAGCCGGTAGCCTGACACCGCTGCGGACGGCGACGCATCCCAAGCCAGCGTCAGCCGCTCCGCGCCAGTTGCAGCGGCGCACGCCAACATCAGCATGGTCCAGAGCCACTTCATGCCCGTACCAGCCGCACACTGCCGCTGCCGCCCTGGATTAGCGCGCCATACTTGGCCAGCATCGCCTGCGCGACACGCGACATGATCGGTCGCGTGTCCTCTTTGCTGTAGCTGACGCTGGTCTGCGAGCTCGACCCGCCGCTGGAGTTGTGCGTCGCCGAGCTGGTCTGAGTGGAACTGATCCCCTCACCCGGAGGCGCGGCAGTGCGATCCGCAATCAGGAGTTCCCGCGCCATCTCGCACACCGCGAATACAACGCCTTTCGGCACCGAGTCACTCGGCACATAGTTGGTCAGCACCGGCGACAGCGGCGTGCTGGTCACCAGATTGCGGTCCGGGTCCGGGCACCGCTCCCGTGGCCACTGCAGCGCCTGCGTCTCGTGCGCCCTAAAGCCATTGAACTGAAACTGCGTATCCACCAGCCGCGTCGCCATGATCAGCGCCGCGCCCTTGGTATCTTCGCTCGCAGCCGTCCACGCCGAAGGATACAGGTGTCCCTCGAAGTACATGTCGCCGTCCGCCACGTCCGCGTAGCTGTTGGCGTCTGACATGCCCGTCCCGTCTTCCTTGTTCAGTGTGAGAGCCATATACGTTCACTTCTACGGTGCGCAGTAGTACCACTCGTAAGCCGGCCCGAACGGCCCGATGATCTCCGTGCCGCACCGGTAGCGCATCCGATAGGACACGTCGTCATTCTCGAAATCACTGAACGCCCTCACGTGCCGGAACTGCCGCACGTTACTCGGCACGGCGCCCACATACTCCTCGATCCAGGTATTTGACCCGCGCGCCCAATAAAGCTCGATCGTGCCATCAGGAAAACGCCCCTGCTCGAACGTGAAATCAATTAGCACGTCGAACCAATACAGCGGCTCCCCTTCGCTCTCCGTAAGGTTGAGTCCAGTGATGACCGGTTGCGCGGGCGTTCCCAGCCCGCAGCGTCGCCGCTTCTGGCGGCGCATCGCCCACCAGGTCCGCACCACCTCCCGCACGCGATTACTCGGCCGGCTCAGATAAAGTAGCTTTGCCATGATTCGGTTGAGGAACTTGTTCTCTGCTGTTCGCAGCCTGCTCAGACTTCCCATCCCCGGCAGGCACTACAGGGACAGGCGCAGGCTTGGCATCCGTTGCCGCCTCCACCGGCAGCAACGGACGCCTCACCCGTCGAATGATTGGAAGCAGTCCGTCCATGCTCAAATGGCGTTCGCGCCAATCGCGACCTGCTTCCAGTTGCTGCCGTCACTGATTGCCAGGCACGGCACCGCACCAGTCCCGCCCGCGCTCAGATAAATGATGCGTCGCGGGAACTTGGCCGCCGTCACACCAGCCGCCACGGCGGCGGCAACGTTGGTGAACGTCGGATACTGAATCTGTTCGCCGCTCCGAATCTTCTCGAAGCCACGCGGAATCTCTTTACCCATACGTGTGTCCTTTCTGGAAAGGCGATTGCCGAGGGCAACCAGCCCCCGGCACTCGCTTAGTTGTTGTGCGTCACCGCCACCAGCCGCACGTTCTTGTTCTCCCAGATCCGCACCCAGTTGCTGGAGGTCTCCAGCTCCGCATTGGTCGGCGAGTCGCCGGCCACGCTGGCACTGGTGAACTTCACTCCACGAGGATGCAGGATGTAACGTCGCCGATTGATCAGCACCGTGTCACTGTCCAGCGCCACGCGCGCCAGCTCCACGCCTTCGGTCCCGTGCCCACCCTGCAGCGGCGTGCCATCCAACGGAGCGACACCCTTGGCGAACGCACCCTGGCCGAAGAGGTAGGTCGTATACACCGTCCCGTCAGTGCTGCCCGCTCGCGTCGGCAAGCTGTCGTCCACGACCACTCGCCGGCCCTGAAAGCTCGCCAGACTCGGCTTGCCTTCGCTGTCCGGCAGGAAGTCAATCAGATCGAGCTTCTTGAGCGCCGCCTCCGTCGCCGAGTGCATCGCCACCGCCGTCAGCCGGCTGGCCGCATCGCCCAACTTGGCGCACGCATCCACGAACGTCGCACCGTTCAGCTTCGTCGCCGACGTGGTGCCGGCGACCGACTCCGAATGAATCGCCAGCAGGTTGCCCGACATGGAGGCGGCGGCGAACATTCCCTTGAGGCAGGAAATGACCAACCCCTCATCCGTCCGCGCCCAGTAGGCCGCCACCAGGTCCACGATGGCCTGCATCGGGTCGTCGCCCGAGATCACCTTGGCCAGGTGGTTGACACTCCACACCTGCGCATCGTTCTGAATGCGCGCGATGTCCGTATCCGCCGCGATCTTGTTCACCGCCAGCGACGCCGAATCACTCAGCAATTGCCGCGTCGCCGTCAGGTCCTTCCAGAACGGCATCTTCACTTCCCGCCCGCCGCCCTGCGCTAGTGCATCAAACTCGGGCGCCATCTCGATGATGCCCGACTCGCCAAAGCGCGACAGCTCAGCCGTCCGCTCGATGGCGTATTTCTCAAACTCCGTGGGGATGATAATGTCCGCCACTGCTGTCTTAGCCATACTTCACAGTCTCCGGTTGTGACCCAGGTTCATCAGGCAGCGGCTCTCAGCCGCGCCGCCAAACCCGGATCGGTTTTTTGCAGTCTCATTTGCTCCGTGAGGTTCCACGTCTCCTTGCGGAAGGGATTCTTCACGGACTTGTTACCGACTCCACCGGAGCCGTTGCCGGCGGCACCGCCACCAGCGTTGGATTCAAACAGATGAGGAGCGTCAGCAACCTGCTGTTCCACCCACTCATCCAAAGTCATAGGCGTGATCCCGTCCTTGCCGACACGCACTGTCTGGCCATCGGCCTCGTAGGCACGCGGCGCGCCATCCACTAGGCGGAACACCGTGCGGGCTCGCGCCGTGATGTCAGGAATCGCAGTAGGACGCAGGCCGCGCTTGGTAGCAACGGTGATCACGCCCTGATCAATCTGAATGCCAGTAAGGCGCGCATTCAGTGAGTCGCGCTCGTTCGTGACGGCAGCGAATTGCTTGTCCCATTCGCTCTTTGCAGTCTTGAGCCGGCTTTCCACAACCTTGCCCACCTCGCCGCTCTTGATCTGCTGCGCTTCCTCGAGCCGCTGCTTCTCCTCGGCCAGCTTGCGCACCTGCTCAGGGTCAATGCCCTCGAAGCGCTTCGTCTGCTCTGCGAGCTGGTTGCTCAGCGCGATGTTGTTGGCGCGGAACTCATCCAGCTTGGATTTGTCCGCAGCGCCATCGACGTCCAGCATCCACGCACCATCACGCTCTACATAGAGCGCTTGCTGCTCCGCCGGAATTTCCTCTTTCGATTTGAACTTGTATTTCAGTGCCATAACTCACTCACGTTGCTGAGGCGCTACCCATGGGTACGCCGCTGGAATTGCCCACCGTCCTATGCGACTGGCCACCTGTGCCAATCGCCACACCGTTCTTCGCGTCCTGGCGCCTTTGCTGTTCCAGTAGCGCTGCCTCCTCCTGGTTCGTCCTGCCCTCGGGCAGCACCTCACCGCGGCGGAACAGATCAAACATCGTGTCCTGGCTGATTGCGCCGGCCTGCCAGGCAGCGACGATTGCTTGCACATCCTGGCTCGCGAGCCCCTTCGTGCTGAAATCCGTGTTCAGCGTCATCAGCACCTGCTCGCTCTTCACGTCATCAGGCAGCTCCTCCGTGGAGTTCCACCAGTAGACCCAGCGCAGGACCTGCGTGAGCGACTCGCTCAAGCTGAGCGCTACATTACCAAGGATGCTGTATTCACCGGCTTGGCGGAGCTCGATTGCCGTGGCCGTCTCGCCCACCTTCTTCATGTCCTCCAGCATGCGAGAACCCAGAATGGCCATGAGCCGCTCGTCGCGGTCCATCGCTCGCTCATGAGTCGTCAGCCCCTGGCCGGTGAACTCCAGGAAGCCGGCAGTGGCACCTGGCGTCTCACTCACCCAAGCCGTGCTCGATCCGATGCGGAGAGACGCGCCCTTATCGAAGCCACTCACCCAGGCAGTGGGCAGCGCCGTAAAATGCAAGCCGTGCTTGAAGTCAGCGTTGAGGCGGTAATGGTCGAGGTTCACCGTGATGATGTCCTCCAGCGGCCCGCGATCTATCTCCGGCCGGGAATGCCGCGGCCCATGAAACACAAACGGAATCAACGGCAGCGGCTTGCCCAGTCGCAGTGGGATCCTGGTTCCCACAAGCTGCCACTCAACCTTGGCGCCCCTGCGCTGCGTTTTCTTCGGCTGCCACAGTTCCACCACGCAGTGGTAGTCGTGTTTGCCCGCGACCGGCTCATCATCGCCAGGCACCAGCTTCAGGACCCGCATCTGATCCACCAGCCGGAGGTCGAACCCATCATCATCCGGGCCAGGCGGTGCGATGACATGCTCCGCCAGCACGACCAGCGTCGGCACGTTGCGACCATTCACCCTCTCAACCCGCCAGTTGATGACCTGCTCGGCGCGATAGAACACCACGTACGCCCGATGCTCGACCGCATCTTCCCAGTCCACCAACGAGCCGGCGCGACCGAGACCAATCACGTCGCCCACCACCATTTTCGCGTAGCCGGTGAGGGTGGTGCCCAGCATGTCGGCGTCGTTCTGGAACTCCGCCATCGCCCGGCCAACACCGGCACCATCAGCGGGGAGCTTCACGAACGGCGGACGCCGGAACATCAGGCCGAGATACGCCTCCGACGTGCGCGCGCTGGCATTGAAGTAGGAGGCGCGCTTCACATAGGCCGAAAACTCCTCATCCGTCTGCGAGTCCAACCGAGGCAGGTACTTCTCGCCCCCAGCCTTGACGGCATCTTCGCCGGCCAGGACATCACGCGCTCGCGCCCATTCCACGGACGCGGCGTCGTAATCAGGATGAGTCGCATTTACGGCCATCGGCGCAACCTTAGCATCGCTTTTTGCCCTCTAACCGATGCCCCACTGGCCGTGTCATCACACGCTATCAGCAGCCATCCCCCGCTATCAGGAGTCCTCACTTTTCCTGAAGGAAACCGTTGACGACCTCCAGCACTAGGCACCGCTCCTGCCAGGCTCCGCGCCGGATGCGCCTTGGCGGCGCAACCGGCGCTCCGCCTGTCAGTCGCTCACGGCACCACCACCGGTCGCAGGCTGCTCGCTACGTTCATTCCAATTCGATGCGTTCCCGCTCAGGCAATGTCAGCCACACCGCCCGTGGCGGTGTGGAAAACCACCACCCCGCACCGAACACGCCCAGGCGCACGACCGCCGCAGGCCCCGCCATCCCCCTGTGCTTCCGCAACGGGGGATGGCGGGGCCTGAGGCTCATCGTTAGAAACTCAACCGGCACACCGCTGGCGCTACTTAGAACACGCCACCGCGACTCCAACCAGCATAGGCGTTCGACCGTGCTCCCGCTTCGCGCCGTCGAACACGCCTTGCCGATTCGGACGTCCGCGGCGCAGCCAGCGTGCCAGGCCCCCCTTCAACCCCGGCCTGTCACGCTCGCTGCTTCCGCTCGTTCCACATCGAACGTCCCACCGCTTCGCGACCACGAACCCGCGCCCTGAAACCAACGCCCGTAGAACGTCGCACGCCCCCAGAAGCTCCGTTCGGGCGCGTTTACGATGCAGCAGTCGCGCCAGCCCCCCTTTAACCCCACGGGCTGGCACGCCTGCTGCAACCATTGGAATGCGCCCTGCCACTCGCTCCGGAAAAGGCAAAGTTAGTGACTGGAACCCTTCGGGCTGTCGGGCGTCTCGGGTAATCCTACGCGTCCAGCGCTGCCACGCGGCCCTACCGACCTGAAGAAGCTCTCTCAAGAAAAGGTGTGAGAGAGCTTCTTCAGGTCGGTAGGGCCGCTAGGCGTTGGCAGGTCCTGGTCGGCGTTCGTTGGCAGCGGTTTCAGTGTCGCGTTGCCGGGTTCTATTTCCAGCGCGTTTCGTTGCCGGTGCAGTGGTGGCGGGCGTGTGGTTGTCCTCCTCAGTGGCGTCCGCGTCTCCCCTGGTGGCAGCCGTTGGTCTGGCGGTGGCTGCGTCTCTCTGGCTGGTTGCGCTAGGCTCTCACCTCACCCGCTGCCTTGGAAAACAGCAACGCCGCCAACCAAATGAAGTCAGCCTCTCCTCCGCTGGAGGAGAGGAAGTAGAAAGAACGACGAACCAACCACAACTCCGAACGCCCTGCACGAAACCAACGCCAGCCGAACCACAACGCCCCCGGAGCCGCTCCGTTCGCTCGCCGGCAGGCAGCGGTCGTGCCAGCCCTGCCGCAGGCGCAACACAGGGCTGTCACGCCCGCTGCTGATCTGCCGTCGAGCTGCCACTTCGCTCCGGACAAAGGCAAAGTCAGTTGAAACGACTCCTTCGGGCTGTCGGGAGTCGTGGGTAATCCTACGCGCTCAGGCACTGCCCGCGTCCCAGCCACTCTGTAGATGCTCTCTCAAAGAAAAGGTGTGAGAGAGCATCTACAGAGTGGCTGGGCCGCTAGGCGTTGGCAGTCCCTGGTCGGCGTTCGTTGGCAGCGGTGGCAGTGCCGGGTTGCAGCGTTTTACTTCCATCGCGTTTCGTTGCCCGTGCAGTTTTGGCGCGCGTGCGGCTGTCCCCCTCAGTTCCGTCCCCGTGTCCCGTGGTGGCAGCCGTTCGTTTGGCGTTGGCTCGTTCTCTCCGGTTGGCTGCGTCCGTCGCGTCAGCGTCCCCCGTGGGCAGTCGAGTAGCCCTTCCAGGGCCAAGAAGACCACCTCGCCCAAGGCTCGAAAGGAACCCAGTTCGCACTCCGCTAAGGCTCCGCGCTCAAAGGCATTGAAAGCGAAACGAACCCAACCCCGGCCAACGCATCACCAGACCTAGCTACGGAAACGTTCCCAAGCTCACTGGCCTCCGCTGCGGCCTGGTCATGCGCTGGCCCCCAATGTCAGCCTCACCTCT
>DAOTCE010000021.1 GCA_035452965.1 Candidatus Paceibacterota bacterium
GTGCATTGGACTCTAACCAACTAGTCAGTGCGCCCTGCCGGGCGCACCCAAAAAAAATGCCGCCCTGCGGACAGGGCGGCATGGTGAGAAAGAGCGGAGGTTACTTCTTCGCCAAAGCACTCTCGTCTTTGAACCCAGTAGCCGCGGCTTGCTTCTTACTCCAATCCTTCGGCTTGCCGCTGTCCCAGGCCGACCAGTCCTCTTCCAGGGTGTCCTTTTCCGGCACGGGCCGATTCAAGAAGGGCGCCTTCGTCGGCTGATAGTCCTGATCTTTAACAATCGTGGGCGTGATGAAGAGAACGAGATCGGTCTTTGACCGATCCTTGGAATCATGCCGGAAAAGGTATCCCAGCACCGGGATGTCACCGAGGAGCGGAACCTTGGTGTTTGCCTGATTGATTTGGTCCTGAATCAGACCGCCCATGACCAGCGAGTTGCCGCTGGGGATCATCACGTGCGTGGTCAGATTGCGCGTAAGGAAGGAGTCCACTTCGTTGTCAACGCCCGCGATGGTGGACGTGAACGAGGGACCGAGTTTCGTGATAGATGGGGTGACGGTTAGATTGACATAGTCATTGGCCGAAATGCGGGGGGTCACTTCGAGGCGAATGGTCAGGTTCGAATACGTGATCTGCGAACCACCGGTCGTGTTCGCCGTGCCCGCCGAGACATTCACGATGGGATAGAGCATGCCGACCTCGACGGTGGCTTTTTCGTTGTCCAGCGTGACAGATCGTGGAGAGGAGATTTCTCTCACTTCGGAGTATGTATTGAGGAAGGAGATGATCGCGCTGACGCCGTCAGCGTTGAGAAACGCCATGGACGGGTTGAAGACGCTGCCTTGACTGAGGTTCATCAGGAGCTTTGTTGGGCTATCCAACAAGGCGCCGGGCGCCGGTGCACTTTCGATCGGAGTTAACGGTAATGATTCGCCTCCAGGTGCGCGCGTGAACCCGTTATTGCCCATCGTAACGCGCTGAGCCTCCAGAGTGCTGGCCCAATCAACTCCTTTCATCGTCTTGGGATTCACGGTCGTCTCCAGGATTCTCGCTTCAATCAGCACTTGCCTGGTGATGGTGTCGAGACGGGTGACGAGCTCGTCCACAGCCACAAGCTCAGGTTCCGTCGCCACCACAACCAACTGGCTGGTGCGGACATCCGGCATGACTTTGCTGCGCTTATCGGTCAGAATGCTCTGCGCCGCGGCGACTACGTTCGAGGGAGGAGCGTACTTGAGCTGGATGATCTTCGTAAAGAGCGGGGGCGGCGCGGCCGGATCTTTGACCGTGACGCGGGCGATCTTGCTCTTGGGATCATCCACTAATTGCAGGGTGTAGTTGTTGAGCAAGGCGTTGAGTGCCTGCTCGGCGGTGACATTCTCCCAGCGAATGGTCACGGAGGGCTGCGGTGTCACTTTGCCATCGGGTCCTACCTGGCCGAAGCCGATCTTCGGATCAAGCACATAGTTGATTTCGGCCTGGCGGGCGAGGTTGCGGATGGCGTCGGTCAGCGGCACATCCTCAATGGTGATGAGCGGGATCGGGGTGCCCGGACTGGTCTCGCTGGCGGCATCGGTGGCCGGTGCGGCGGGCTGAGCGGCATCATTGGCCGCAACCGCCGGGGCGGCCGGGGCCGGCGTCGGGACCTCGGCTACGGGAGCTGGGGCCGGTGCCTCGGTCGCAGCCGGACTGCTGGCGGCGGCTGTCTCGGCGGCTGGCGCCGGTGCTGCCGCTGCGTCAGGCGTGGCCGCCGGCGCCGGAGGAGCGTCGGGCACTGCCGCGGGTGGGGCAGCATCGCTGGCTGGGGTGGCTGGTGCATCGCCGGTGGGCGAGGTGGTTTGGGCAAAGCCAGCCAAACTGCAGGCGACCATCCCAACGAACGTGAGGGCGAGGATTATACGTTTCATGTAATTAAATTAGTTTTGCTTGCGACCGGACCATGACACATTGCTGTTTCATTGCCGCACCTTTGAGCAGTCATAGTGCCAATAGCCCAAATACCGGGAGGACTCCACGATACGGGCCTGAAAATGCCCACTGATCGGAAAAGGCTGTCTACCATTGAGACAACAAATGAAACGCTAAGCCAGCACGGGCCGCAAAAGGACTCCCTGCCCCAAGGGGAGTCCCATAATGATGCTGGGCCATGCCGATCCGCCAATGCGGCCAATGCCTCCCAGGGGGTGAGGTTGCTGTTGAATTAATGCACGTGGCTGTCTCATTTTCTGGCGCCAACCGAGGCCGGGCAGCTTGCATTCCGTCAATCCGGCGGCATCTTAATGGGAACAGAGCGTTCCGGCGCCAGGCCGGATGCGCGACATACTTGGGAATGGAAGACAAAAAACCTATGGCTCTAAAGAATGCTCCAGATCTGACTCAACGTCCGCCGCGCAGCCCGCGCGTGCGGTTAGGCGGCTACGTCATCTTGCCGCGCATGCTGGACAAAGGCCGCGCGACGGTTGCCGGCCGGAATGGCGAATACAATTACGCCTGTCCGGTTGACCAGCGTTTCCTGGATTTCGTGGGTGTCAAGGCCGGGGCGGTCAAGCGGCAGCTTGCGGCGGGCAAGAGTGACGGCGAGGTCCTTGCCTGGATTCAAAAGCACGCCCAGCACAAGCGCACAGAACCCGAAATCCGAATGTGGTCGGCCTGTCAGGAACAACGGGCGCCCGCCGATACCGAATCACGCGAGTTCTTCCACAAGGTGCACAGCAAGATTGCGCCCAAACGCGAGGACATCTCGACTTGGTTTGACTTGCTGGACCTGGATGACCACGTGACGTTCGGCGGCATGGCGTAACCTCTCGCGACGCCAGCGCTGACCCGCCGCGCAGCGGCCAATCACGCCACGCTGGCGGTTTCCGCGCCGGCCTGACTCCCGACCGGGGGCGGGGCTGCCGGCGCCGTTACGTACGGCTCAATCGAGTCGAGGCGATGACGGTGCACGACTTCGTGGACTTCGAACTCGACTTCGTCGCCGACTTTGTGCCCGAGTAGCGCCTGGGCCATTGGCGAAAGGTAGCTCACGACCTCCTTATCCGGTTCGGAATCCCAGGCGCCGAGGATTACAATCCGCTCCGGCTGGCCAGTCACCAAATCGGTGGCGCGCACCACGGTGCCGACGCCCGCCACGTCCGTCCTCACCCCGGCAAAGTCCGTGCCGCGGGCCCGGACCAGCTCCGTTTCCAGGTCCGCCTTCCGGCGCATGAGCAGCTTCTGCATTTCCTTGGCGGCCTTGTATTCATGGTTCTCGCTCAAGTCACCGTAGCTGCGTGCCAGGGCGATTTCCTTGGAATTGGCCGGGATCTTCTTTTCCACCAGCTCGCGGTATTCGCACTTGCGCCGCTCCAGGCTGGCCCAGGAAACCATCAGCGTGGCCTCCTGCCGGGGTTGTTCGCCCGAGATGAGCACCTGGATCGCCGGATAGCTTTTCACGATGCGGGCCAGGAGCGAACGCTTGTCCATGTCGTCAAATGAAGGCGAGAGCTGCAATGCTCGCGTCAGGTCTTTGATGACTTCCAGGTCGGCTGAGCCGATCAGCTCCACCAGCAGCTCGTGGTCGTCGAGAATGTAATCCCGCAGGCGGTTGGAGCGCCGCTCGTTGAACTGATCGCGTTCCATAGCGGTGAGCATGGCGCGGAAGACCTCCGGGCCGAGGATGTCGGCGAAAGAATCGTCCCGGTCTTTTGCCAGCCACAACAGCAACTCGCTGCTGGCGTTGTGCTGGCTGATGAGCCGCGCCACGGTGTCCTTGAGCTGCTGCATCTGGCCGGTCTCAATCAGGAGGCCGGCCAGCTCGCGGCAGAGCCTCGCTGGGACGGTGTTCAGCCCTGTCCGCACCGCGTCATGCCAGTGCTCGGGGTTGGCCGCCTTGAAGGACTCCAGCGCCCGGCGATGCTTGGAGGATGGAAGTTGCTCCAGCAATGGACCGAACTGCGCGTCTTGAGTCCAAATCGTCTGCGCGGTGACCTCCCCTTCGCCGGGCGGCAGCCCCGTCGCCCCCCGGAGATCGTCCCGGGCAAAGATAGCTTCGAGCGCCACGGCGGGCTGGGTGCGCTGGTAGCTGGGGATTTCAACATTCAGCAAGGCCACAACTTCCCTGCCGGCAGCGGTCTTGTCGGCCAGATCGTCCACGTTTCTGAGCAGCTCGGTGGCGACGGCAACTCGGGCCTTCAACCCTTTGGCCGTGCGGAATCCCTCCATCAACCGATCCTGCAGTGAGACTTCCTGGACCTGGTAAATCACGGGCAGGCTCTTCTTGAGCGGAACCTGGAAATGGCCATCCTTCTTCAATTCGCGCCGGGCCAATTCCCACCACTTCTTCCAATCCATGCCAATGACATCGGGCACCAGCGCGTGTTGAATCTGGTCCACCGTGGCTTTGCCGCCGTAGCTGGTCACCACCAGCTTGACCAGTTCCAATGGCTGCGCGGCCGCCATCTGCCGCAGGGCCGCCGGGTCCGATGCCTTGCGCGCGAGGATGTGATCTCTGGGTATCGGCTTGAGCGACTCGGCGGCAAAAGCCAGGTCCATCGTGTGGTCGGCCTTGTTGTCGAAGTCAATCGTGAACCGTCCAAAGACGGGATCCATCGTCTTGATTCGCCCAAAACCCCAGCTCCGGTGCATGCAGAAACCCGTGGTGGTCAGTTGCACCAGCGGTTCGATGTGGTGCCGCTCCAATTTCCCCGCCGCCGCCATTTTCTCGAATTCTTCTCTCATAAAGTATCTTAACGCTCGCGTCCCTTGAGCGGAATCGCTCTATTAAAGGCCGTGAGCGCCGGAAAACCAAGAGAAATTGCACTGCGCATCCTGCAACGGGGCGCGGACGGGGATTTCCTCGAGAACCGTCTGGCGGCGGCGCTGGCCCAAAGCCCGCTTTCCCCGCCTGACCGCCACCTGTGCCAGGAACTGGCCTATGGAATCACCCGCTGGCAGGCGACCTTGGACTGGCTGATCGCTCGCAAGACGGCGGGGCGCGCGCAGAAACCAAAGCTGCAATCTCTCCTGCGACTAGGTCTCTACCAGATCTTCTGGCTCGACCGCATCCCCAACCACGCCGCCGTGCACGAAACGGTTGAATTGGCTAAACACGAGGGCTTCCACACTCAAGCGGGATTCATCAATGCCTTGTTGCGCGGATACTTGCGCGAGTTCGATGCCACCGCCCGCCTGCTGGCCGAGCTGAAGACGCAACAGCCTCATCTGGGCTATTCCCACCCCGAATGGCTGGCGAGGCGCTGGCACGAGCGCTGGGGCGCTGACCGCGCGGCCCAGCTCATGGAATGGAATAATCAGCCCCCGAAAACGTTCGCTCGCGTCAATACCCTGAAAGCGGACCCTGGCAAGCTCCTGACCCAGTGGCGCGACGAAGGTGTGGAGTATGATTTCTTCCGCCGGGATTGGCTGGAGGAGAACCTGGTCTTCGAGCTCAAATCGCATCCGCCACTGAGCCGGCTGCCCAGCTTCCAGCAAGGTCAGTTCTATGTGCAGGACCCCAGCACCCTGCTGGCGGTGCGGGAACTGGACCCGCAGTCCGGCGAAAACGTGCTCGACCTCTGCGCCGCGCCCGGTGGGAAACTGACCGCCATTGCCCAGTTCATGCACAACGAGGGCCGCCTCGTCGCCCACGATACGGGTCCCGAACGGCTGGAGTTGATTCACCAGAACTGCGCCCGCCTGGGTGTGACCTGCGTTGAGACCCTTATCCCCTCAACCCTCAATGCCCAACCCCCAGCCGGCTTCGACCGCATCCTTGTTGACGCGCCGTGTTCCAACACCGGAGTTATGCGGCGCCGAATTGACCTGCGTTGGCGGATTCGCCCCGAGGAACTCGGGCGCCTGCGGGCGATCCAACTGGAGCTGCTGCGCCAGGCAGCGCCACTTCTGAAACCAGGCGGCACGCTGGTTTACAGCACGTGCAGCCTGGAACCGGAGGAAAACAGCGATGTGGCACGGGAGTTCCTCGCGACCCACATTGAATTCAAACTCGAAAGGATGCGCGAGCTTTTACCTTTTGTGGAAGGCGTTGACGGGACTTGCGTAGCCCGAATGGTCAGGACCTGAGAACGCCTCTCGTTAGCGGTTTGAAGCACAAAGCCACAACCGGCATAGCTGCCTCGCCATCGCGGCAATACAGGCCTCCTGCCCTTGGTCCGCGACCCGCCACTGGGCGGCCCCTCCTCAAGCCAGGAGCTAGCACCAGTGCGTATCGGCACCATTAGACATGCTAAAACAGAGAGTCCAGATTCGCACAAAAAATGGAGAGGCTTTGGCAAGGCATGTTGAGAGTTCTTGGTCAAATTCACCTTAATTGCTGCTGGATATGACGGAAAGTCGTCATACGCAACGGAAATCCGTCGGGAACGACGGAGAGTCGCTGCTTGCCCGGAAGTATGAGGCAGGCGCCGGTTGAGTTTGGCGGAGGCCTTTATGATGGAAATACAACGCACAATTAAATACGACGCGGACCGGATCAAGGGCTTCGGCAAGGAGATCATGCGAGTGCCGGGATGCGAGCAATTGGAAAGCTGCATCCAGTGCGGCACTTGCTCGGGGGTGTGCCCATTGAGCATCTACATGGACTACACGCCTCGCCAGGTCATGGCGCTCGCCCGGGGGGACTTCAAAAATGAAGTCCTCAAGAGTCACACCATTTGGCTGTGCGCGTCCTGTTATGCCTGCACCGTCGAATGCCCGCGCGAGATCCGCATCACGGATATCATGTATGAGCTTAAGCAGCGGGCCATCCAGGCGGGGATCTACCCCAAGCGCTTCCCGATCCCGGTGCTGGCACGCGAGTTTACCGAAATGGTGAAAAAGCACGGCCGGATCACGGAAATGCTGCTGGTGATGAAGCTGTTTCTGAAAACAAATCCGTTTGCCGCCATGGGCAATTGGCGGATGGGGATTGACTTGATGAAGACTGGGCGCCTGTCGCTGGCCACTGAGAAGATCAAGCAGCATGGTGACATTGCCCGCATGCTGGACGCGACTGACACCAAGAAAGGAGCCTGCTGATATGAAATACTCATATTTCCCCGGTTGTTCGCTCAAGGGCCTCGGTCGAGCTTACGAGGAATCCCTCCTGCCGGTCATGCAACACCTGGGCGTCGATTTGGAGGAACTGGATGACTGGAACTGCTGCGGTGCGACCGCCTACATGGCGGTGGATGAGGCCAAGGCTTGCGTGCTGGCGGCCCGCAACCTCGCGCTGGCGGAGAAACAGGGAGGTCGCCCGATCATGGCGCCCTGCGCCGCCTGCTACCTTGTGCTCAACAAGACCAAGCACTACTTCCACGATTACCCCGCTATGAAGGAAACCATGGACCGCGCGTTGGGTGCCGTGGGCCTGCATTACAGCGGCGATACACCGGTGCGCCATCCGCTGGACGTGCTCATCAACGACGTCGGCCTGGAAGCCATCAGGCAGAAAGTGCGCAGACCTCTAAAGGGATTGAAGATCGCCCCTTATTATGGCTGTCAGCTCGTCCGGCCATACGCAACTTTCGATGACCAGTACAATCCCACCACCATGGATCGCCTGCTCGAAGCGCTCGGGGCCACCATTGTGGGTTATCCCCTCAAGACCAAGTGCTGCGGCGGCAGCCTGACTGGCACAGTGCCCGAGGCGGGTATTCGGATGGTCTATATTCTCCTTAACGAAGCCAAGAAGCGCGGCGCAGATTGCCTGGCCACAGTCTGCCCGCTGTGCCAATTCAACCTGGACGGCTACCACGCGCCGGTAACCAGTCAGTATGGCCCCGTATTAGTGCCAACGGTCTATTTCACACAACTGATGGGGCTGGCTTTTGGGCTGCCCGAAGACGAACTGGGATTGAAGCGGGCGGCAATACCCTTCAAGTGGCGCCCTTCCGCCGCGGAAGCCTCCAAGCCCGTGGCCGCTTAATCGCAACTCAATGGATTTGACATGAACACTATCGTTAACCGCGGGGAAGTTCGCGTCGGTTTCTACGTCTGTCACTGCGGCCATAACATTGCCGCCATGGTGGATTGCCCGGAGGTCGCCAAATACGTCGAGACGCTGCCCGGCGTGGTCCTTTCCCGGGATTACAAGTATATGTGCTCGGACCCGGGCCAGGAATTGATCCAGCGGGATATCCGTGAGTTCAAGCTAAACCGGGTGGTGGTGGCCTCCTGCTCTCCGCTGCTTCACGAACATACGTTCAGAAGCGCGACTGAAGCCGGTGGGCTCAACCCGTTCTTCTTCCACATGGTCAATATCCGCGAACACAACTCGTGGGTGCACACCAACCGCGGGGAAGCCACCGAGAAAGCCAAAGCCCTGGCCCGCGCCGCCATCGAGCGCGTCGTGCATCACCGGGCGCTGGAAGTGAAGAAAGTGCCCATCCACCCGGACGTGCTGGTGGTGGGCGGCGGCATCGCCGGCATCCACGCCGCCATGACCCTCGCCAACGCCGGCAAGAAAGTTTACCTGGTTGAACGGGAGCCCTCGATTGGCGGACACATGGCGAAGTTCGACAAGACCTTCCCTACGCTGGATTGCGCAGCATGCATCCTGACCCCCAAGATGTCCGAGGTCGGCTCGCACGAGAACATCACTCTTTGGAGCTACTCCGAGGTCACCAAGGTGGACGGTTACGTGGGCAACTACACCGTCACCGTCAAGCGCAAGCCGCGCTACATTGACGAAGACCTCTGCACCGGGTGCCAGGAGTGCATTTCCAACTGCGTCTACAAGGAACCGAAGTTCCTGGATGAATTCAACGAGGGGCTTGGCAAGCGCAAGCCCGTCTATATCCCCTTCCCGCAGGCCACACCCCAGGTGGTGCTGATTGATCCAGAAGTCTGCCTCAACTTCAAGCGCGGCGTCCTCACCGACAAGTGCAAGAAAACCTGCGTGGAAGCCTGCGGCGAGAAGAAGGCTATTGATTTCTCGCAGAAGGAAGAGATCAAAGAGATCAAGGTGGGCACCATCATCGTGGCGACCGGGTTTCAGACCTTCGACGCGAAGCGCATACCCCAGTACGGCTACGGCACCTACCCGAACGTCTATACCTCGCTGGAGGTGGAGCGCTTGGTAAATGCCTCCGGCCCGACGGGCGGCGAGGTGATCCTGCGCGACGGCAGGCAACCGAAAGCCATCGGTATTATCCACTGCGTTGGCTCGCGCGATAAGAAGACCAATCGCTGGTGCTCGCGCGTCTGCTGCATGTACTCTCTGAAACTGGCGCACCTGCTCAAAGAGCACACCGAGGCCGAAATCTTCAACTTCTACATAGACATGCGCACGCCAGGCAAAGGTTACGAGGAGTTCTACGACAAGCTCCTCGAAGAGGGTGTGCATTTCATCCGCGGCCGCGTGGGCGAAGTCACCGATTGGGCCATGACCCCGGAGGAGGAAGGCAAGCTGGTGCTCCGCGTCGAGGACACGCTGGCGGGTTTTGTCCGGCGAATCCCCGTGGACATGGTGGTGCTTTCTACCGGGTTGGAGCCGCAGACTGACGCCCAGGCAGTGCGGCGCATGTTCAACATGAGCTGCGGGAGCGAAGGGTTCTTCCTGGAGCGGCACCCGAAGCTGGCTCCAGTGAATACCTTTACCGATGGCATCTATCTGGCGGGGGCTTGTCAGGGACCTCGCGACATCCCGGACACGGTTGCCCAGGCGGGCGCCGCCGCGGCCGAGGCCATGGTGCTCATTGACAAGGGTTACATCGAGCAGGAACCAAACACGGCTTACGTGCTGGAGGATGAGTGCTCCGGCTGCAAATCCTGCATCCCGCTTTGCCCGTACACCGCCATCACGTTTGACGCGGCGAAGGCAAAAGCGGTCATCAATGAAGCGCTCTGCAAAGGCTGCGGCACGTGCGTGGCCTCCTGCCCGTCCGGCTCGATCGCGCAGCGCCTGTTCGAAGACGAAGAGGTCTTCAGTGAAATCAAAGGAGTCCTGGCTTATGACTAAAGAATGGAAACCCCGCATCGTTGCGTTCTTCTGCAACTGGTGCACCTACACCGCCGCGGACCTCGCCGGTGTTTCGCGGCTCAAGTACGCCGCCAACATCCGCGTTATCCGGCTGATGTGCTCCGGCCGCGTAGACCCGCAGTTCATCCTGGATGCGCTGGCTCGAGGGGCCGACGGCGTGCTGATCGGCGGCTGCCACCCGGGCGACTGCCACTATGTCGAGGGCAACTATAAAATGCTCCGCCGGTTTCAAATGTTGAAACGCATGCTCGCCGAACTCGGCATCGAGAACGAGCGGGTGCGGTTGGAGTGGATCTCCGCCGCGGAAGGCGAGAAGGTCAAGCGCGTGGTCAACGAGATGGTCGGGCACATCCAAAAACTCGGGCCCCTCGACATCCCGCAGAAGTTCGAGGAGTGGGACAAGGAAATGGAACATTTCGCTGCGCATGTGGCGGGGAAGGAGGCTGCATCGGGCTGCGGTTGCGAAAAGCGCGGCGAGTCTGCCAGCCAGGCCAACAAGATGGAGGCGGCTCATGCCTAAACCCAAAGTAGCGTTCTATTGGTGCGCCTCGTGCGGAGGCTGCGAAGAAACCGTCGTTGACCTGGCTGAGGACATACTCGGGGTCGTCGAGAAGGTGGACATCGTCCTCTGGCCGGTGGCGATGGACTTCAAGTACAAGGACATCGAGGCCATGCCGGACAAGTCCATTACCGCGACTCTCCTCAATGGCGCCATCCGCTCCACCGAACAGGAGGAGATGTCCCTCTTGCTGCGCCGCAAGAGCCAGTTCCTGATTGCCTACGGCTCCTGCGCCGTCAGCGGGGGCATTCCCGGCCTGGCCAACCAGTTCTCACGTGAGCAGATGCTCAAGTTCAATTACGAGGATGCGCCGACCCTGGCCAGCGGCGGCGACAAAACCCGCCCGCAATTGAGTTTCACCGAAGCTGGCCGCGAAGTCACGTTGCCCGCCCTTCATCATGTGGTCCGCTCGCTGGACCAGGTGGTGGAGGTGGATTACTACGTCCCGGGCTGCCCGCCGACGCCCAATATCACCAGGACCGCGATCACGGCGCTGCTCGAAGGCAAGCTGCCGCCCAAAGGTTCCGTCATTGCGCCCGATATCGCCTTGTGCGACGAGTGTCCGCGCAAGAAAAGCAAACCCGAAAACATCAGTTTCACCGAGTTCAAGCGCCCGCACCAGTTGCTGGCCGACCCGGACCTGTGCTTTCTGGCGCAAGGTGTGGTCTGCATGGGGCCGGCGACCCGGAGTGGCTGTGGTTCGCAATGCACCATCGGCAACATGCCGTGCACCGGCTGCTTCGGCCCCACCTCGCGCGTCCGGGACCAGGGCCTCAAGATCATGTCCTCCCTCTGCGCCAATGTCGCGCCGAGGGAGGAAGCTGAAATCAACCAGGTGCTGGAAGGCATCCCGGACCCGCTGGGCACCTTCTACCGCTACGGCTTCGCCAAGAGCATGCTGCGCCGCAAAGTGACTTTGCCGGCCAACGGAAAGTGATATGAATCCAGCTACCCAACAAGCGTTCAATCAAGGCAACCTCCGCGCCAACGCCGCCTACCAGTCGGCCCGCCGCAACGTCACCATCAACCCCATCACCCGGCTCGAAGGCCACGGCAAGATCGACATCTTCCTCGATGACAAGGGGGATGTGGAGCGCGCCTACCTCCAGGTGCCCGAGTTGCGCGGTTTCGAGGTGTTCAGCATCGGGCGGCCGGCGGAAGACATGCCGCAGATCACCAGCCGCATTTGCGGCGTTTGCCCCACCGCCCATCACATGGCCGCGGCCAAGACTCTCGACAACCTCTACCAGGTCGAGCCCACTTCGGCTGGACGCAAGATTCGGGAGCTGGTCTATAACACCTTCATCCTCGAGGACCATGCCCTGCATGTGTTTGTTCTGGGTGGGCCCGACTTCATCGTCGGCCCCGAGGCCCCGGCGGCCGAACGCAACATCGTGGGCGTCATCGGCAAGGTTGGCCTAGAAGCCGGCAAGAAGGTCATCAGCAGCCGCCGGCGCCTGCGCGAGTTGATCGCCTACTTCGGGGGCAAAGTCGTCCATCCAGTGCTCGGTCTGCCGGGCGGCGTCAGCAAGGGGCTCAAAGTCGAGGACCTGCCCATGTTCAAGCAGCTCGCCCAGGACGCCCTCGAATTCGCCCTCTGGACACTGGACGTGTTCAAGAAGATTGTCCTCGCCAATCCGGACTACGTGCAGCTCATTACCTCCGACGCTTACACCCACAAGACCTGCTACATGGGGATGGTGGACGACCAAAACAAGGTCAACTTCTACGACGGCAAACTCCGCGTCGTGGACTGCACCGGCAAGGAAGTCTGCAAATTCACGGCCCAGCAGTATCTCGATTATGTGGCGGAGCACGTCGAGCCGTGGAGCTACATGAAGTTCACCTACCTCAAGCCACGCGGTTGGAAGGGTTTTGTGGAAGGCCCCGACACCAGCATCTACTCCGTGGCTCCGCTGGCGCGCCTGAATGCCGCCGACGGCATGGCCACGCCCAAGGCCCAGGCCGCCTACGAGGAATTCTACCAGACCCTGGGCGGCAAACCCGTGCATCACACCCTGGCCAACCACTGGGCCCGCGTCATTGAAATGGTTTATGCCGCCGAGCGCATGCAACAGCTTGTCAACGATCCCGAGATCACCAGTCCCGAGGTCCGGCGCGTTCCGACCTCCGTGCCGAAAGTCGGCATGGGAGTGATCGAAGCCCCGCGGGGCACGCTCTTCCATCATTACGAGACCGACGAGAAAGGCCTCATCCGCAAGGCCAATCTGGTAGTGGCCACCGGCAACAACGCCGCCCGCATCGCCATGAGCGTTGACCGCGCCGCCAAGGGCCTCATCAAGGGTGGCAAGGTCAGCGAGGGGCTGCTCAACAAGGTCGAGATGGCTTTCCGGGCTTACGACCCATGTTTGGGCTGCGCCACGCACTCGCTCCCGGGCCATCTGCCGCTGCGCGTCAACATCTACGACCCCCAGCGCAATCTGGTGCAACAGCTTGTGCAGGAATGAGACGCCCTTCTGGTTTCCAGGTTCGGGCTTCGGTCGAACCCCGGATTCCAGACCGCGGCTTTGAGATATGAGCCTCTCGGCGCTCGAGACTACCACCGGACTGGACGCTCCGCGATCCCCGGACGCACAGGTTCTCCTCCTTGGCTTGGGCAATGACATCCTCACCGACGATGCCGTCGGCCTGTTGGTTGTGCGCCAACTCCAGGGTGCGTTGGCCGACTGTCCGGCGATTGATGTCCGCGAGACAAAAGAGATGGGCCTGGCTCTGCTCGACTTCATTGCCGGCTACTCCGTTGTGGTCATTGTGGATTCCATCCAGACTGGCAAGGCGCCTCCGGCTACGGTGCATGAACTGGATGCGGGCGCGTTGCGGCAACTGACCGGGCGCACTCCGCACTTTCTGGGCGTGAGTGAAACCCTGGCGCTGGGCCGGCACTTGGGACTGGCAATGCCGGCGCAGGTCAGAATCTTCGCTATTGAGGTGGAGGATCCGTTTACCCTGGGCACCTCCCTGACCCCTGTCCTTCAGGCTGCCCTGCCCCGCATTGCCGAGCGCATCGCAGCGGCAGTGCGGTCGCTGGTATAACCGGCGGCGATGGGGACTTCGATTCCCCACAACGCCCTGTCGCCCTGGCCACGCCCCGTTTGCCCATCTCAGTAGCCGCGGCGCGAACCGCGCTGGTTCCGCCTGCCCTCCTGTGGTGGTCCTGACCTCAACCCACAAGCCAGTCTCACCGTATCCACACCGTATCCACACCGTATCCACACCGTGGATACAGCCTTGACATCGCTGCAGTTCCTGGGCGTAACCTGCTGTCGTTACAGCACTTATGCTTAGAACACCCCGCCCGGAAGGGCCAGGAACCGCCTTTGCTGTAAGTTCCGCAATTACGGAGCATTACACAAGCCCGGCCTCAACGACCACTCTTGCAGCAGTCGAAGACAGCCCGTGACCTGTCGTCCACCTTTCCACGGCCAACCCAGTTAACCCAACCGTCACGCAGCGCGGTCGGCCAACGCCGATTTGAGCCAGTGGAAAAACTCAACAGGTGCGGTATTTTGCCTTAGAAACAATCGAATGGCAGTCAAGGGTCAATCAATCAAGCGCAAGACGATAGCCGTCATCATGCTGACGAACATGGTGGTGCTGCTGCTTACGGCTGCGGCATTTGCCGTTTTCGATCTGGTGAGCTACCGGAAGAACCTGACCCGCGGCCTGTCGGCGACAGCGGCTGTCATTGCGGATCACAGTGTCCCGGCGCTCGTGTCCGGGGATGAGAAAGATGCGCGTTCGACACTGGCCTCGCTGCGGGCCGACCCGCGCATCGCGGTGGCCGCGCTCTATGACCGTCAGGGCAAGCTGTTTGCGTGGTATCCAATCCAGACGTCTCCCAACGCGCTTCCGCCGGCGCCGGCAACCGGTGGCCGCTGGTTTGACAGCGGACGATTGGTGCTCTTCATGCCGGTAGCGGAGGACGGTGTGCCGCAAGGGATGCTCTACTTGCATTCCAGCAGTCATCCGTTGCATTTGCGGTTGCGCGTTTACAGTGGGATAGCCGTGTTGGTTCTGCTTGGCTCGGCGCTGGCCGCGCTAGCCCTCTCCCATACCCTGCAGCGGCGGATCACTGATCCCATCCTGGCGCTGGCGGAGGTGGCGAATGGTGTTTCCAAACGCGGCGATTACTCCATTCGCGCCCAGATAGTCAGCGGCGACGAAACGGGCCTGTTGACCGAAGCATTTAACGAGATGCTCGGGCGCATTGAAGCGCAGACGTCAACCCTGCGTCGGGACGAAGAGTTGCGATCCTTCCTGGCCGCCATCGTGAGCTCTTCGGACGATGCGATCGTTGGAAAAGACCTGGAAGGCAAAGTCGTTAGTTGGAATGCCGGAGCCGAGCGAATGTTCGGCTACACGGCGGCGGAAATGGTGGGGCAGCCGATTACGCGCCTCCTGTCCCCGGACCGGCCGGAGGAGGAGGCGCAGATTCTCGAGGTGGCCAAGCTGGGGTCAACCCGGCACTACGAAACTGTGCGCATTCGCAAAGACGGCCGGCCCCTTGAGCTGTCGCTCACTGTGTCGCCGATCAGGAATGCGCGCGGCGATATCGTCGGCATCTCTTCGATCGCGCACGACATTACCGAGCGGAAACGCGCGGAGCGGGAGATCCGAGAAAGCCGGGCGCGCTTCTCGGGCATCATCGGCTCGGCGATGGACGCCATTATCAGTGTGGATGCCCGGCAGAACATTACGGTTTTCAACGAGGCGGCGGAGAAGATGTTCCGCTGCCCGGCCGCCGAAGCTCTCGGGCAGCCGCTCGATCGGTTCATTCCGGCGCGATATCGCGAGGCGCACCGCTGCCATGTGGCGGAATTTGGACACACGGGACTCACCAGCCGGGCCATGGGACATTTGCGGCCGCTCTCCGGCTTGCGCGCCGACGGCGAGGAATTCCCCATTGAAGCTTCGATCTCGCACATAGAAGTGGGCGGACAACAGACTTATACGGTCATCTTGCGAGACATCACCGAACGCCAGCGGGCGGAAGCGCAGATTCGACAGTTGAACGCGGAACTGGAGCAGCGCGTCACGGAGCGCACCGCGGAGCTGACCGCGGCCAACAAAGAGCTGGAGTCATTCACCTACTCGGTGGCCCACGACCTGCGCGCGCCGTTGCGGCACATTGACGCCTTTTCGAAGATTCTGCACGAGGAAGTCGCGGCCGAGCTGCGGCCTGACGCCCTGCATTACCTGGAGAACATCCGCAAAAGCACCAGGAAGATGAGCTTGCTGCTGGAGGATCTGCTCAACCTGGCGCGCGTCAGCCGCCAGGAATTGCGACGGCAATCCATACCACTGGGCAGCCTTGTGGAGGAGGTGCTGGCGGACCTGAAGCACGAGACCGCCGACCGCACGCTGGAATGGCGCGTCGAGCCTCTGCCCGTCGTGGAGTGCGACCGCGGCCTGATGAAGCAGGTCTTTGCCAATCTCCTCTCCAACGCCGTGAAATACACCCGGCCCCGCCCGGTCGCCGTGATCGAGATCGGCTGCCGCAAGACCAACGGCAATACCGCGGTCTTCGTGCGCGACAACGGCGTCGGGTTCAGCATGAAATACGCCGATAAGCTGTTCGGCGTGTTCCAGCGATTTCATCGGGCCGAGGAGTTCGAGGGCACCGGCGTCGGGCTGGCCACCGTGGACCGCATCGTGCGCAAACACGGAGGGCACATCTGGGCCGAGGCAGTCGTTGATCGGGGGGCCACCTTCTATTTCACAGTCGCCGGTTTGGGGCCCGCGGCGCAGGCGGAAGAACAACAAATGGCGATATGAACACTAAAGAAGTGGAACTGCTCCTCGTGGAGGACGATCCCAATGACGTGGAGCTGACACTCATCGCTTTGCGGAAGCACAAGCTGGCCAACAAGATTCACGTGGTGCGTGACGGGGAGGAAGCCCTGGATTTCCTCTTCTGCCGCGGGACCTACCAGCAGCGCAGCATCAACGGCCCCCCAAAGGTCATCCTGCTTGATTTAAAGTTGCCCAAGGTAAGCGGCCTGGAGGTGCTCAAGGCCATCAAGGAAGACCCGCGCACGCGGCCGGTGCCGGTGGTGGTGATGACTTCGTCCCGCGAGCAGCAAGACATGGTCGAAGGCTACCGGTTGGGCGTTAACAGCTACATCCAGAAGCCAATAGACTTTGACCAGTTCCAAACCATCATCCGGGACCTCGGCTACTACTGGCTGGTCGTCAACCGTTGCCCCCCGCCCGAGGCGTTTCCGGAATAGGCAGCCGTTAGGGCCTCCGCCCTGCCAGTTCACCACATGCTTGCAGCAGCGCTTCGGCCATCGCCTGGGCGCTGAACCGGTCAAAAACCGCCCGCCGGCCAGCCTCGCCCAGCGCACGGGCCTGAGCGGGCTCCACGAGCAACCGCTCGATCGCCTCCGCCAACGCCTGCGGGTCGCCGGGCGCGCAGAGGACTCCTCCGCGCGTTGCCTCAACCAGCTCGGGGAAGGCCGCGGTGCGGGGCTGCACGACCGGCACGCCCGCCGCCAGTGCTTCGATGACATAGAGGCCATACGCTTCTCCACAGCGCGCGGGAACCGAGAAAACGGAAAGTGAGCGCAGGAACTTGAGTTTGCCCGCCCGGTCAGGATTGGGATGAAACTCTGCCTCGGCGAGCAAGCCGTTTGCCCCCAGCCGTTCGCGCTGCGAATTGACAAACGGTGTGTCCGCCGGCCCGCAGCTGCCACCCACCCGCAGCTTGAGCTGGCCCGCCCGGCCACGCTGGCGCAAACGGATGTAGGCCTCGACCAGCGTGTCGAGCCCCTTCTCCGGACACATCCGGGCAAAGAACCCTACGGCAGGCGCGCCTGCCTGCTCGCCTGCCGCCTCGTACCCATCCAGGTTGATTCCATTGTGGATCACCCGCACCTTTGCCGGGGCCAGGCCGAGCCGCTCGGTCATTAGCCGGCCAAAGTAACTGCTCGGCGCGATGAGCAGGTCCACCTCCGCCGCCCGTTCGGCCAGCGTGCGCCAGCAGGTTGCGCGAAGCGGTTCAGGCAAGGCGTCCAGGAACGAGTCCTCCCCCTGTAAGGAGCAGGCAACCGGAACCCGCAACTCGGACTTGAGTCGGCGAGCCATGCCAAGCAGCAGGGCGTTGGAAAGGCAGAGCACGTCCGGTGGTGGCTGGGTTTTGAGCCACGCAACAAGCTCCTCCAGTTCGCGCCCCTGGTGTCCTTCCTCACCACGCAGCATGGAAAGGGTTAACTCGCCCAGGTCGGCCGCACGGGTCTTGGCCGCCCTGCCCGCCGCCCACTTCAGCAGGTGGGGCGAGGCCAGCAGATCATGCAGCCAGCCGGGCGCGCCCCGGAAGAGCGCGGACTTCTGTTCCAGATAGACGCTCAGCCCGCCAAAGAAAAGCGGCGTGCCTGTGCTTTGGTTTGTCTCATCCAGCGTCAGCGGCAGGTAAAGCGGCACCATGGTGACCTGGTGGCCCAGCTTGCGCAGCGCAGCTACCAGCGCGTTGTCGCGCAGGCACCCGCCGCAATACATGGCGCCCGCGCCGGGAGTTAGCTGCACCAGATTCACTTCACGCCAAAGCAATAAACACTGCCATCATTCCCCCCAACCACTATCCTGCCCCGCGCAACTGCCGGCGAACTCTCGATTGGCTGCCCGATCTCGTAGGACCAAATCTCCTTGCCGTGGTCCAGTGACACCACATACAACCGCCCGTCGTCGGAGCCCACGACCACCCTGTTCCCGCACACCGCCGGCGAACTGTCCACCTCGCCGCGCGTGGCGAAGCTCCAGACCGCTTTCCCATCGGCGCGCTTGACACAGTGCAACAACTTGTCCCGCCCGCCAAACACGACAAATTCGGCCGTCACTGCGGGAGAAGAGAAATACGGAAAGTTCCGGTCGTGAAAGGTCCACACCTTCCCCCCTTCCTTGAGGTCCACGCACATGAACTCGTTCTCGTACTGGCCGAAATAAGCGCGCCCGTCCGCCAATGCCACCGAGGCGGCGACATAGGCCCCGGCATCAACCTCCTGTACCTGTTTGCCGTCCGCCAGCGAGATCACATGAAGCAGCCCGTCGCACCCGCCGAAAACAGTCTGGTTGTTGGCAACCGCGGGCGATCCGTTGATGTAGTTGCTCGTTTCATAAACCCAGTTGCTGCGGCCCGTCACGGCGTCCACGCAGTGGAGTTTGTAATCGTAGCTGCCGACGAGCACCCGCACGCCGCCGGCCGATTGCACCCAGTTTGGCGCGCCGAGGATTTTGTCGCCCGTCCGGTATTTCCAGGCCAGTTTGCCGGTTCCGGCCTCAAGCGCGTAAAGCAAACCGTCGCTCGAACCGATATACACCTTCCCCTCCAACACCAGGGGCGAGGATTCCACACCGTCCTCCGTCTTGAACGCCCAAACCTTGCTGCCATCTGCAAGGCCCACGGCATAGACATGGCCGTCGTCCGACCCGACGAAAACGCGGTCCCGAACGATCGCCGGGGAGGACTTCACCGGACCGGCAGTCTTGAAGGTCCAGAGCAATTGCAGCTTCTCCGGCAGCTTGCCCTCGCCGACGCCCACAAGCGCCGGCCCGCCGCGGAACATGGGCCAGTCGCCGGGCGCAACCGCGGCGCTCGCGCACCAACACCCCAGCGACCACACCCAGACCGTGAGGTGGCGTGCCGCAAGCATCAGAAGTCGGGAATTCAAGTCGCCGTTGCGGTGAGGTTGGCAGCCGGTAAGCCCGCCGCCCGGCCGGCGGGAATACAGGTGATTGCAAACGGCGCGCCCGCGGCCACCGCAAGTCCGTGATGAATGCAACTCCGGCGGGTGAACGATCTCGACTTCATACGGCCGATAAAATGCAAATATGGATGCTCGCCTGAGTGTGCCGTCAAAACGCCGCCAGTCAAGCGGGACTCTGGCATTTCCGGTACGCGTGCCGGAACATTGTGGTGGACTTCGCGGGAGAGCAATCTAGATTATGCTCATGGGCCCGCTGCAGATAGAGAAAGCACACGACAAACAAGGCAATCCCGGCGCCTGGATCACGCTCGATCCCGGCGCGGAACCGGTCTTTGTCGCCCAGCACCAGTGGATCGGCGTGGATCTGGACGGCACATTGGCCCGGGATGACGAAGAGGGCCATTTCCTGCCGCCCTACCCGCTGGGAACACCGATTCCCGAGATGATTGAGATGGTCAAAAGCCTGCTGGCGGCCGGGGTGACAGTGAAGATCTTCTCCGCCCGGGCCTGTGATCCAGAAAGCGTCCCGATGATCCAGGACTGGGTCGAGAAACACGGGCTCGGGCGCTTGGAGGTCACCAATCAGAAGGACTACGACCTCATCCGCTTCTATGACGACCGCGCCATCCAAGTGCTGCCCAACCAAGGCAGATCGGTGAGTTGCCTGGCCAACGGCAAGCTCGGCTGAGCAAAAACGGGACCTTGGATCGTTGGAGCGGTGGAGTGCCGGGAATCTATCACTGCACCGCTGGATCGCTGTATTGCTTCCCTATTCCATCACTCCGTTGTCCCCCTGTTCGGGCGCTGCTTCTCCAGGCACTCGGGGCAAATGCCGTGTGTGAAGTCGGCCCCGGTGTGCTCGTGGATGTAGGCCTCGACTTGGCTCCAGTAGCCTTGGTCGTCGCGGATGCGCTTGCACCAGGCGCAGATTGGCAGCAGGCCGTGCAGAGTTTTGACCTTCTCCAACACCTCGGCCATGCGCTTCGAGGCACGCCGCAGCTCCAGTAGAGCCATCACCTGGCGCGCCAGGGCTTGCATCGCGGTCTTCTGCTGGGGAGAGAGTTGCCGCGGCTTGCGGTCAATGGCACACAGGGAACCCAAAGCAAAGCCTTCCGGGCTGGACAGCGGGAAGCCGGCGTAGAACCGTATGTGCGGCGTGCGCGTGACCAGGGCGCTGTCCGCGAACCTCGCGTCGTTGAGCGCATCTCGCACGATCAACGGTTCCACCTGCAGGATCGCATGGGCGCAAAACGCCACATCGCGCGGCGTCTCCTGTTCGTTCAATCCCACCCTTGATTTGAACCACTGCCGGGACTCGTCCACGAGGGAGATCGTGGCGATGGGCACATCACAGACATATGCGGCCAGCGCGGTGATATCATCGTAAGCCTGTTCCGTCCCGCTATCCAGGATTTGGTACTCGCGCAGGGCTGCCAACCGCTGCTTCTCATTGTCGGGGATGGGGGCCTTCATTCAGGGATGTGGGGGTTCGGTAACACTGCTTGACCCTTGTTCAAAAGGCCGGCGCCGAATACGCCAGCCCATGCGCGCCGGCCACGGCCTTGTGGGTGATCTTGCCGTCCATCACGTTGATCCCGCTTACCAGCGCCGGCTGCCGCTGGCACGATTCGGCCAGCCCGTGATCGGCCAGCAATTCAAGATAGCGGTGAGTGACGTTCGTCAACGCCTGCGTCGCCGTCCGCGCATAGGCCCCCGGCATGTTGGCCACGCAATAGTGGACAACACCTTCCTCAACGAAGACCGGGTGATCGTGCGTGGTGGGTCGGGATGTTTCCGAGCAACCGCCCTGGTCAATCGCGATATCCACCAGCACGCTGCCCGGGTGCATCCGCCGCAGCATATCGCGGCGAATCAGCCGGGGCGCCTTGGCCCCGGGAACCAGCACGGCGCCGATGAGCAGATCCACCGACGGCAGCAGTTCCATCAGGTGCGCTTCGTTCGAGTAAAGTGTGTGGGCAGTATGCAAGGTGATGTCCAGGAAGCGCATTCGCTCCAGATCCACTTCGAGGATGGTCACATCGGCGCCCATCCCCTGGGCCATGCGGGCGGCGTTGATGCCCGAGGCGCCGCCTCCCAGCACGACGACCTTGCCCGGCAACACGCCAGGCACCCCGCCGAGCAACACGCCGCTGCCGCCATTGTGCTTGGCTAGAAAGTAGCCGCCGACCAGGACAGACATGCGCCCAGCAATCTCGCTCATCGGTTCCAGCAGCGGCAGTCGCCGGTTGACTTCGATGGTCTCATAGGCCAGTCCGGTCACCCGGGATTTTATCAGCGCCTCAGTCAGCGACCGGCTCGCCGCCAGGTGCAGGTAAGTAAACAGCAGTTGGCCCGGCTTGAGCAGCCCGTATTCAGACGGCAGCGGTTCCTTGACCTTCACCACGATATCGGCCTTTTCGTACGCCGCCGCGTGGTCGTTCACTAGGGTCGCGCCGGCTTGGGCGTAATCCGAATCAGGGTAGCCCGACCCGGCGCCGGCGTTACGTTCCACCAGCACCTGGTGGCCGCGCTGGACGAGTTGATAAGCAACCGAAGGCAGCAAGGCCACGCGGTATTCCTGGTCCTTAATCTCTTTAGGCACGCCAATGATCATAGGGGAATTGGAGTAATGGATTGCTGGGGCAATGGAGTGTAGGCCATCAAATGTATGCGATGTTGCTCTCTTCTAGTATCAGGCTGCCGATCCATCCATCAGTCTCTTGCTTGTGCTTGGAACTTTCAACAAGTTTCAGCAGTCCTTGTTTAAGCTCGAAGGAAAGGTCGTTCAAGGCGCTATAGCCATGCTCGGCCTTCCGATAGGCAAGGAGACCAAAAACCGGTTCGATCGAGGAACCTATGTCAATCTTGTGCTAATAGTCTATTCGCGTCTCGTTACCGCTCCAGCACTCCATCACTCTGTCAGGATATTCTGGCTCTGCGCCCGGTTGACCAGCGCCAGCATGGTTACCGAAGCCGCAGCGTGCCGTTCCGCTTCCTCGATACGGTGGAATTCCCCGTAGACTTCTGTGCGCGTCGGCTCGTCGCGCGTCGCCAGGTCCTGCCCCTGGCTGGCGCGCAAGGCCATCAGGATATCGTGGCAAGTGATCGTTTCCAGCGGGCGCGCCGGCAAGTAGCCCGGGGCTTCGCCGGCGGTCTCTGTCACGAGCCGGGCGGCGCACAAGATTCGCATCAGCTGCTGCACCAGGCGCGTCGGCACGGCCAGTGCCTCGGCGATTTCGACCGAGTCGGGCGGCAGCTCCCCCTTCGCGAACCGCTGGCCGATGCAGGTCATCAGCCGCAGCGCCACGAACTCACGCCCGCGCTGGTTGATGTTCTCAACCTGCCGTTCCTCCAGATACGAAGCCCGGTTCTGGTACGCGTAGGCCACCTGCGCCCCAAACAGCAGGATCAACCACGCAAAGTAGAGCCCGATCATGAACACGGGCACCATCCCGAGGCTGCCGTAAATCCTGCTGTTGGACACCACGCGCGACACGTAGAGCACGCTCGCGAGGTTGTTGAGATGAAAGAGAATGCCCCCGGCCAGGCCGCCGGCCAGAGCCGCCTGCCAATTAACGTGCGTATTTGGTATCAGGGCATAAAACAAGGCGAAGGACAGGCACAAGACCACGACCGGCATGAGCTGGAAGATGAGCGGGCCCAAAACCGGCACGACCGCCAGCCACTGCTGCGTAACCCCCCAGTGTGGTCCGGTCGTCAGCCCCAGCGCGACGGCGATTAACAAAGGCGCCAGGCTGATAACGCCCCAGTAGAGGACAATCCGCATGAACCAGCTTCGCCCGCGCGCCACGCCCCAGATATCGTTGAAAGTGTCTTCAATCCGGTTCAGCATCGAGATGGCCGCGAACACCAACAGAATACTACCCGTCACTCCCAACGCGCCGCTGCGGGTGTTTTGGATGAACTCGTGGATGCCCCGCGCTATCGCTTGACGCGTCCTGACCACTTGCGCGGTTTCGGCGAAGGCCGGCGGCGCGGCCCCGTTGGTTGCTCCGCCGCCGCCTGAGAGAGCCGGGCTGTTGGTGGGCGCGGACGAAGGTGCGGTCACCTCGGCGGATGCGTTGGTGTCCGTGAACTCCGTAAACCAGTCTTCATCGAGCTTAAGTTCGTTCAGGCCCACCGTTTCCGCCGGCGTGACGCTGGCCACCAGTTGCACGATGAACTTGTCAATCTGGTCTTCCCCCTCCTTCTTGAGCACGGCGCTGCTGATGCTCATAGCCACGGCCAGCATGGGAACAAGCGCCAGCACGGTGGCGTAGGCCAGCGCCGAGGCGCGCACCAGGCAGCGGTTGCGGATGAAGCTCTTGCACACCAGAACCCAGAAATGAACGTAGCGAAGCCAGCGGGAAGTGCCGGCCAGCGACGCCGGGGCCCGCTCGTCCAGCAGCGCCTCCGCGCGCTGGCGGATCTGATGGAACCTGGAGACCTTTTTCGCCATGCTGACGCCGCCCACGCTAACAGAGCAACGAGGCAAGTCAATTGCTGGGAAGCGCCAGTGGAACGCGGCCTGGCCGTGCGCGCTCCGACCTGTTCCCTTTCCGCCACCGCGCGAGCGGGGTGCGCCCGCTGGAATTATGGTGTTGACAGTTTGGCCTCAAATCCGAGTATTCCCTCCCAATGCTTGCCGTCTGTTTGGAGTCAGGCAGCGTAACCAAATCGGTAACTGAACTATGAATAATCAACAAGCACAAGTGGTTGGCCAACTCCCGGGATACATCACCAGCGCCGTGCCCAATCCCAAAGACAAGCGCGCGCCTTGGTACAAGAACACCGCCCCGAGCTACGCGGGAATTTTCCTGTGGTTCGTGTTTTGGCAGGAATCGCTTAAGTCGCACAATCTGGGAGGGACGCTTTCCCAGGGGATTCTCCTCCCGCTGGTCGCACTCGTGGTCGCGGCGGCGATCTGCCACTACTTGTTCTACCTTGCCCCGGGCATGCTCGGAATGAAGACCGGTCTTCCGCTCTATATTGTGGGCACCTCCACCTTTGGTTCCCAGGGCGGTTTTCTCATGCCTGGCTTCCTGATGGGCCTCTTGCAGTTCGGCTGGGTGGGAGTAAATGTCTGCTTCTCCTCCCTGGCACTGGCGGAAGTCATTCCGGTTCCCGCCAAGGCCATTATGGTGGTCTGGGGGGCGCTAGCCTGCTTCGTGGGGCTCAAAGGCATCCAGTATGTTGCCAGGGTCGCCACTTACCTGCCGCTCATCCCACTGGTTACCCTGATTGTTCTGGTCGCCGCCACCATTGGCAACGTCGGTCACTTCGATGCGAAAAATCTGACGGCCCTCCAACAGACTTTCCTGGCCTCCAACGATCTGAAGCCGGCGGCGCCCGCGTTGGATGCGTTTACTCTCTTTGCCGTTGTTGTCGCCAACGTAGTGGGGTTCTTTGCGACCGCCGGCGCGGCTGGCGTGGACTTCGGCATGAACAGCCGCGACAAGAAGGACGTTTCGATGGGCGGTATGGTTGGAGTAGCACTCGCCATTGTTTTGATTGCCGGCGCGGCCCTGCTGGTGATTGCCGGGGTATATGGATCGGTCGAACTGCAGGCCAAGGCTCTTGAGGCTGGTAAGGGCGCCAAGAACGGTCCGGGCTTCATCCTCGACGCGTTCAACCTCATTCCTGTGGTCCTGGGACCCGCTGCGGGCAAGTGGGTGATGTTCTTGCTGGCGTTGGCGGCCTTCCCGCCGGCCTGCTTCTCGTCGTTCATTGCGGCCAACAGCTTCAAGACCACCCTGCCCAAAGTAAATCCCTTCATTTCCGTCGGGATCGGCACCGTCGTTGCTATTTTACTGGCTTGGAGCGGTTACGCCGGCGATGCCGCCGGTAAAGTGTTCCCGATCATCGGCGCCTCCTTTGGGCCGGTCTGTGGCGCGATGATGGTGGATTACCTGCTCAACGGCAAGAAATGGAGCGGCCCGCGCGCCGGCTTCAACCCCGCCGGCTGGGTAGCCTGGGCCGCCGGCTTCGTGGTCGGCATCCTGCCCAACCTCAGCGTCAACGTCCCGGCCGCCCCGGTGCTGGCCTTTATAATCGGCGCGGTGGTGTATTTCCTCTGCGCGAAGATGGGGATGCTCTCGCCGGTAGTGCCGGTCTCCGGCGCAATGGTTGAAGCCACAAAATAATCCCTCGAGATCATTGTCCGCTCGACCCGCCGTGATCTGCAAAGGTCAGGGCGGCTTACGTCTGTTTCAGTAGTGGGGGCACAGGGCATTCTCGCAGCCAAGACCCCCCCGGCAAAAGTCACCGGGAGCTTGAGAGGAAGGCCGACGATGCAGAGCTTCAAGCCAGATTAGGCTGGCGCGCTCACCCTTCTGAGCCATTCCCTTCCGCCCGCCGTTCCCAGCGGCGCGGGGCGCGCTCCGGCAGGCTGGTATCCGCTTTGGCGTAGTAAGTCTCCTCACCGAACTGGTTGTCGGCCGCTTGTTGCAGCTCGCGCGAGGGCGCGACGAAGAACTGGTCGTGAGTCTCCATGAAGATGACTTCGCCGGTGGGCCGCATAAAGCAGAGGAACAAGGGACACTTGCCCGGGTGCGCCGCCACCAAGGCCTGGACCGAGTCAAGGTGCTCCGGCTTGAGATGAGCAGTGTGCAGGCGCAGGTGAACTTGTTTCGTGAAACGCAGCGGCGCGTCTTCCAACGGTATGATCTCCTGGGGGAAGAGCTTGGGCCGGTCATCCCCGAGATTGACTTCGCCGATGACCAGGATGGCTTTGCCCGGCGCCAGCAACTCCCGATACTTGTCGTAGTTCTCGTTCAGGCAAAGGACCTGCACCGAGCCTTCCAGATCCTCGAGGGTGACCAGCGAATAAGGCTTGCCGCTCTTCTTGGAGACGCCGTTCTGAACTGCCGCGATGAGCCCGCCGATGCGCGTGAGGCTGCGGCTGGGCAACTGTGCAAGTGTGACGGTGTTGGCCAGCGCGTACTTCTCGAGCACCGGCACGTAGGGGGTAAGCGGATGTCCCGTCACGTAAAAACCAAGCAACTCCTTCTCATACGCCAGCAGTTTGTGGTCAGGCCATTCCGGGAAACTGTGGTTTTCCTCCGGAGCCTGCACTGACCGGTCCTCCAGGGCACCAAACAGCGAGGCTTGACCGCGCTCCCGGTCGGCGACAATGCTGGCCGCGCGGGCTAGGGTGCGGTCCATTCGCGCGAACAAGGTCGCGCGGGTCTGGCCCAGACAATCGCAGGCGCCGCACTTGATCAATGCCTCCAGGACCTTGCGATTGACTGTGCGGGCATCCACGCGCTCACACAGATCGGCCAGCGAGGTGAACTTCCGTCCTTCACCCCGGCCTTTCAAAATCGCTTGCACCGCGACTTCTCCGACCCCCTTAACGGCCGCCAGGCCGAAGCGGATAGCGCTGCCGGGAGCGCCGACGTCCAGTCGGCTTTTAATCTCTGGCGATACTGGTGGCCTTACGGAGTCTGCGGGCGTCTGAAGCCGGCTGGAGGTCGGCGTTTCCAGTGCCGGCGCGAAATGGACCTGGCTTTCGTTTACATCCGGCGGGAGGACCTCGATATCCATGCTCCGCGCCTCGGCAATGTACTGGCTGAGCTTGTCGGTGTCCGCCATGTCGTTGGTCATCATGGCGCAGAAGAACTCGACAGGGTAATTGGCTTTGAGATAGGCGGTCTGATACGCGAGGACGGCATAGGCGGCGGCGTGGGATTTGTTGAAGCCGTACCCGGCAAACTTCTCCAACAAGTCGAAGATCTGGTTCGCCTTCGCCGCGGGTATGTTGTTTACCCGCGCGCACCCCTTGACGAAGATCTCGCGCTGCTTGATCATCTCATCGTAGTTCTTCTTGCCCATGGCCCGGCGCAGCAAGTCCGCCCCGCCCAGCGTATAGCCCGCTAGCGCCTGCGCAGCCTGCATCACCTGCTCCTGGTAAATCATGATCCCGTAGGTCTCGCTGCAAATCGGTTGGAGCAACGGATGCTCATATTCGATGTTAATCTCGCCGTGGCGGCGCCGGATGAACTCAGGGATCAGCTCCATCGGTCCCGGACGGTAGAGCGCGATCAACGCTGTGATGTGCTCGATGGAGGCGATCTGGAACTTCCGGCACAGGTCTCGCATCCCGCTGGATTCTAATTGGAACACGCCGAGTGTGTTTGCCTTGTTCAGCAGGTCATAGGCCTTGGGGTCGTTCAGCGGCAGTGTGTCAATGGGCACTTCGATGCCGCGCGTCTGCTTGACCATTTCACAGGTGTTGCGAATGACCGTGAGGGTTTTGAGACCAAGAAAGTCCATCTTCAGCAGGCCGAGCGCACCAACCGGCCCCATCGCATACTGGGTAACGATGCCGCCGTCCTCGTCCTGTTTGAGGGGAAGCAGGTTCACCAGTGGTTGGTCGCCAATCACCACGCCGGCCGCATGCACCGAGGCGTTGCGCGTGAGGTCTTCGAGAACGAACGCCGTGTCAATCAGCTCGCGCGTAATTTCTTCGTTCTCGTAGGCCTGCTTTAGCTCAGGTGATTGTTTGAGTGCCTTTTCGAGCGTCATTTTGAGGTCGAAGGGAATCATCTTCGCCAGCCGGTCCCCATCGCTGAAATTCAGACCCATCACCCGGCTTACGTCACGGACAACGGCTTTGGCGCCCAACGTGCCAAAGGTAATGATTTGCGCGACGGCATCCCGGCCATACTTCTCCCGGACGTATTCGATGACATCGGCGCGCCGGTCGTCGGCAAAGTCAATGTCAATATCCGGCGGGTTAACGCGCTCGGGATTGAGGAACCGCTCGAACAGCAGGCCGTAGCGGATTGGGTCCACGTTGGAGATGCCCAGAAGGTAGGTCACCAGGGAGCCGGCGGCTGAGCCGCGCGCTCCGCAGGGAATGCCCCGCTCATGGCCGTAGCGGATGAAGTCACTGACAATCAGGAAGTAGCTGACGAACCCCGTCCTCTCGATGACTTGGAGTTCAAGCTGAAGACGGTCCAAGAGAGCTTGGACCGCAGCAGCGGCTGGATCCGTGGCGCAGGCGCGGTCGCCCGCGGATTTGCGCGGCGTCCTTGCTGCGAGGCGGTTGGTGCCGACGGAAGCGGGGGGGGGGATGTCCCCGGTGTCCGCTGGCGCGGTTGCTTGCGCGACATAGGTTGGGAGCCGTCGCGGATCTTCGACGCGTTCGATAATGAAATCATGCTTCTCGGCTCGCGCGTGGATGCCGTAGCGTTTGCGCAATCCTTCGGTCAGCAGATGTCGCAAGTAGCCTTCGCGCGTGAAATGCTCCGGCGGATGGAAGACCGGATAATGCAGTGTATCGAAATCGATTTCCAGGTTGCACTTGTCAGCCACTTCCAGTGAGTTCAGCACAGCTTCCGGGACCTCGGAAAAGCGCGCCCGCATCTCGTCGGCGGAGCGGAGATAGAATTGCTGGTCGGCGTAACGCAACCGTTTTGAATCGGACAACTGGGTCTGCGTGCCGATGCAAATCAAACAGTCGTGCGCGTGAGCATGGTCCTTCTCGATGTAATGCACGTCGTTGGTCGCAACGAGCTTCAGGCCGAACTCCCTGGCCCAAGGGATCAAGTGGCGGTTGACCTTGGCTTGTTCGGGCAAGCCATGGTGCTGTAGCTCCAGGTAGAAGTTCTCCGCGCCGAGCGTCTGCTTGAACCAGTCGATCGTTTCGCGCGCCCGGGGCAGTTGGTCCTTCTGAATCAACTCAGGGATTTCACCTTGCAGGCAGCCAGACAGAGCGATCAGCCCCTCCTTGTGCGTGGTTAGCAGTTCCTTGTCTATGCGCGGTTTGTAGTAGTAGCCTTCCAAGTGCGCCTTGGTGGCGAGCTGGATCAGGTTCTTGTAGCCAACCTCGTCCTTGGCCAGCAGAACAAGGTGGTGATACACATCCCGCCCGCCTGTGCTCGTCTTCTTCTCGAACCGGCTCCTGGGAGCGACATACACCTCGCAGCCAATGATTGGCTTGATGCCTCGTTTGCCTGCCGCTTCGTAGAAGTCAATCGCACCGTAAAGCGTGCCGTGGTCGGTGATCGCCAGGGCGGGCAACCGCAGCTCATGCGCTTTGTCCATCAGCCGGTCCAGCCGGCAAGCCCCATCGAGTAGTGAGTACTCGGTGTGCAGGTGGAGATGGACGAAATCTGCGTGCGCCATAGGAACACTCTACGGCTGGACAACCCTGCCGGGCAAGAAGCGATAACACGGTGGAGTTCATCCGGGGGCATCCCCTTTCCAGCCCGAACGTGGGTGAGGAGAAACTGCAGGTGGGAATCGGCTTGTTTGTGTTGATACGGAGTGCCGCCACAGTCTGCCGTTCCTGGCGTGGTAAGCGCAGTCGTGTCCGGCGATTACCGGGCCAGAACTTGCACTGTCCGCGCCCTTCTGCTGCTGGCTGAACTCCCAAACTAGTGCTTGCTCCTGGTCCGCCCCCGGCCCTATAAGCAGATTCATGCGGAGCGAAATTGGGAATTATACCCGGGCATGGAGCGGCAAAAGATGCTTGGGCGTTGTTGAGGTTAACCTCGACCCTTAGACATCCAGCCGTGCGTTGCGTTCTTCCTCTCTATTTCGTAACCGTGGGGGCGTTCGCGCTGGCGGCGTACGCCGCGGCTCCATCCGCAGCGTCGGCAGACATCGGCCAGGTCTGGGTACCTTCATCGGCAGATAAGGTGGTGCGCGTTAGCGGGGTCTATCCGCACCTCGCGGTGTTTAACACCTATGGCGAGTGCGGCATTGGCGCGGTCGTGCCCTGGGCGGACAAGCTCTGGTTTATCACCTACCCGCCGCATTGCCCGCAAGGAAGCCAGGACAAGCTCTACTCGGTGGACCAGAACCTGAAGCTGGAGATGCGTCCCGAGAGCGTCGGGGGCACCCATGCCAACCGTATGATCCACACCGAATCGAGGCAGCTTATCATTGGGCCGCATTTCATTGACGAGGGCGGCAACGTTCGCACCGTGGACATCTCGCGCATGGCGCTGCGCATTACCGGCAACGCCCGGCACCTCACCGACCCCGCACACAAGGTGTATTTCGTCGGCATGGAGCGCGAACTGTATGAAGTGGATGTCAATACCCTGGGCGTGAACAAGCTGTACGGTTTGCTCGGTGGCACTTATCCCGGCACCCATGGCAAAGGCGCCGCCACCAGCGCGGGGCACCTGGTCGTGGCCAACAACGGCGAGCGGGGATGGAGCTTCGCCAAAAACTCGAGTTTTGACGGCCCCGCCGGGTGCCTGGCCCAGTCCGACGGCAAGGATTGGAAACAGGAATGGCAAGTGATCGAGCGTGCGGCGTTTACCGAAGTCACTGGGCCCGGTGGCTTGCACGGGAGTGCGCCAGGGGACGATCGCCTGTGGGCGCTGGGCTGGGACAAGCGCTCGGTTATTCTCAAGCTGCTGGAGCACGGCGAATGGCACACTTTCCGCCTGCCCAAGGGCAGCTATGCTCACGACGCCTTGCACGGCTGGTATACCGAGTGGCCGCGCATCCGCGAAGTGACCGGGGGACGGTGGCTCGCTCACATGCATGGGCTTTTCTTTGATTTTCCCAGGACCTTCTCAGTCGCCAATTGCGGCGGGCTGCGGACCATCTCCACTTACACGCGCATGCCGGTGGATTACTGCGCCTGGCAAGGCCAAATCGTGATGGCTCGCGACGATGCCTCGATCATGCAGAACGAACTGGCCGGTCAATCCCATTCCGCTCTCTGGTTCGGGAGCTGGTCCGACCTCGAAGGCTTCGGCGCGCCCATCGGCTGGGGTGGTCCGTGGCTGAATGACGACCTCAAGGCTGGCGAGTCTTCGCCACCTTTCCTCATGGCGGGCTTCAGCGAAGGGACACTGCATCTGAAGCACCGCTCGGATCGCGCCATGGAGTTTGCGGTCGAGGCTGACTTGCATGGTCGCGGCCAATGGAAGCCGGTAGCCAGCGTGTCTGTGCCCGCCAATGGTTATGCGTTCCGTGTGTTGGATCAGGAGTTGAAGGCCCAGTGGGTGCGCGTGAAAGCCCGGCAGGCCGTCCGGAGCGCCAGCGCCTTCTTCCATCTTGGCAGCCCGGCGCGCTCCGCTGATCCAGCCCGGTTCGCCGCCCTGGCAGACTGCGATTATCGCGGTGCGGTCATTGATGCGCTGGTCAAGCCGGAAGCAGGTGACGCTCGCAAGCTTGTCCTGGCGGCAAACACTTACCAGGGAGGGCAGGTGAAAGAGCAACACGTCTGGATCATGGATGGCCGGCTTGACTTCAAGCCTTTGGGCGACGCCGCCAGTGACACGCTACTGCGCAGGCAATACGGCACGAAGCACAGCTTCAGCGTGGATGCCGCGTCGGTGTTGGTAACGGAAGGGGACAGACGCTACCGCCTGCCCAAAAGTGCGGTTGTGTATGACGAGCCCTTTGCCACCGGCTGGCCGCGCGACCTGCGTGAAGTTGTTACCGAGCGCAGTCTCTTCAACGCTCACGGGACCATTTACGA
This sequence comes from Candidatus Paceibacterota bacterium, assembly GCA_035452965.1. NCBI lineage: Bacteria > Bacillati > Minisyncoccota > Minisyncoccota bacterium. The sequence goes on from DAOTCE010000021.1 coordinate 31,694, forward strand.
AGTTCCCCGCTCCGACGCGGGTGGCTTTCAGCGTATGCGGCCCATCACTACTCACAACAAGCGTATAAGCGACTTCGCGTCTTGGCGCGGTCTTCTTGTCCTTGCAGGTGTGCGCGCCGACGCCCAACCGGACGAGCATTGCTACAAGTCCGCCGGCGGCAAAGTGGCTGTGTGGTTCGGTAATGTGGACGACCTCTGGCGCATGGGTGCTCCCGTGGGCGAGGGCGGACCTTGGAAAGACACCCACGTGGCGCCGGACGCGCCCAGCGATCCTTATCTTATGGCCGGCTACCGCACCAAGTCGCTGGCGCTTTCGCACCGGGCCACGGCGCCGGTTACGTTCACCATCGAAGTGGACTTTGCCGCTAACGGCGAATGGAGCGAATACCGGAAACTAACTGTCGCGCCTGGAAAGACGGCCCGGCATCAATTCCCGGCGGGTTATTCCGCGCACTGGGTGCGGCTGAAGGCCGATCGCGCGGCCAAGATTAGCGCTGTCTTTCGCTATGCGCCTTAGCCAGGGGCGCCTTCCCCGAGGTTGCAGGGGAGCGACGCGGGCAGAGCATATTTCGTAGGTTCTTCTCTATGTGTTGGGGGAGATGTCTGAAGGACCTCAGCCAGTTCCCGCTTGACCGCGTTTCGGTCGTCGGCAGCATGATGCCTACATGCTTTTGCCCAATATTCAGGCAGTCTCAAGAAGACAGAACTTCCTACTGCCAGCATTGTTGTTGGTGTTGGCTGGCACCACACTCGCCGGCATAGGGAACGCCGCGGGGGCCCAGAAGAAGAGCGCTGGTCCGGCACCCCTGCCAGGGGTGCAGGTGTTGCGCGACCTGGAATATGTCCAGGGGGGACATGAGCGCAACCGGCTGGATCTTTACCTTCCTGAGAAAGCAGCCCGGCCCCTGCCGGTGATCCTTTGGGTGCATGGCGGCGGGTGGACGCGCGGAGACAAGACGAATGGGCCGGCGTTCCGGTTTGCCACCAAAGGCTACGCGGTGGCCTCGATCAACTACCGATTCAGCCAGCACGCGATCTTTCCCGCGCAAATCCACGACTGCAAGGCGGCGGTCCGCTGGCTGCGCGCCAACGCCCGGGAATTCGGCCTGGATGCGGATCATATTGGGGCTTGGGGCAGCTCGGCCGGCGGACACCTTGTGGCGCTACTTGGCACCACGGCGGGCGTCAGAGAACTGGAGGGTCCGGGCGGGAACGAGGAGCAATCCAGCCGGGTGCAGGCCGTGGTGGACTGGTATGGCCCAACGGACTTCCTCACGGTGGGCGCGAAAGAGACCCGCGCCAAATTGCTCGGAGGCGATGCGCAAGAGAATAGGGAGAACGCCAGGAAAGCCAGCCCCATCACTCATGTGTCCAGGGATGCGACCCCATTTCTAATCATGCACGGCGATCTCGACGCCACTGTTCCAATCTCCCAAAGCGAGACGTTCGCCGGAGCGCTGAAGAAAGCTGGGGCGGATGTAACATTCGTAGTCCTTAAAGGTGGCAAGCACGGTGGCGCCCTTTTCACCAGCGACAAGAACCTGAAACACATTGAGGAATTCTTCGGCAAGCATTTGCTAGAGCCAAAGCCCGCCCATCCATAAGTTCGGCGCGCCCGGTATAATCGAATCCAGGTTTTCTCTCGTAGGGGCCAGGCGGGTGCGGGGGTCTATTTGGCGATGTGGTAGGTGAGAATAGCCGAGCCGGGCCGCGCCGCGATGCTTACGGGCAGGCCCTTCTCCAGCAGCTCGGCCCCAGACATTTCCTTCGTGTCGGGAGAGTCCAGGTTGACGATGCGGTAACGGGCATCTGGCTGGAGGCCGCGCAGTTTGAACCGCGCTGATTCATAGACACTATGGTCGCGGCGAAACGCCTGGACCAAGCCCTCGCCCAAATCGGCGCGGTGGAACTGCCAGGCCATCCAGATGTCCAGCGCTTTTGAATAACCTGATAGCGGGTAGTAGTCCCCCAGGAAGCATGGCTGAAGGCGACGGTACTGTTCCAAAGCTGCCCGGGCCTTCTCGATCGGGAAGCCGCCAAAAGGGGGCACGGTCTGGCTGGCCTCGTCGTTATTGAAGAGGCCAAACACCACCGAACTGGAGATCGTGCTGCGCCAGGCATATTCACTGTCGCGGCCTGGTGTCACTGAGCCTGTGGCGTTGAGCGGCACCCAGAACGAAAGGCCGTAAGTGTGGCATTGCTTGCCGTTCGGGTCGCCGGGGAAATCGGTCCGCCAGAAGGGCGTGCTGCGCTCAATGGTCTCCAGGTCGATGCGTCGGCCGCCACTGGCACAGTTGTCAATGATGAGATGCGGATGGCGGCGAAGCAGTTCGTCCCAGAACGCATAGAGGCCTTCGACCCACCGAATCTCAGTCATGCCCTGCCGGTCCGGAGCGTCGGCGGCCCGCCAGAATTCGAGCGGCGCGATGTTCGCATCATGCCGGTAGCAATCGAGCCCGTATTCCCTGACGCAATCAGAAAAGAAGTCGGTTATGAACTTCCGCGCCTGCGGGTTGCCGAGGTCGACCAGCCGGTCATTCTCCTTGATCTGGTTGCGCAGGCTCTCGGACTTCACCCAGTCTGGAAAGGTCTGCTTTTCCCAGCGATAGACTTTCCTTTCCGGCGGCAGAGCCAGCAGCCATTTGTCCAGTTCCGCTGCCCACGGCGTGCCCTCGCAGACACGCTCCGGCTCGAACCAGAGCAGGAATCTGCGGCCGGACTGGTGGAGCAGATCGCTGAGAGGCTTGAGCCCTTGCGGATAGAAGTCCTTGTTTACCTGCCAATTGCCCGTGTTTTGCCACCATGGGACACGGCCAAACCATTCGGCGTCAATCCAGTAATAATCCACCGGGAGGTTTGCGGCGGCGATGGCCTTGATGTTGGCAAGGTGATTGGAGGCGTGCATTCTGCCCCAGGTGCCGTTAAGCAGCGGCGGCACCAAAGAGTGGCCGTTTACCGTCGGTCGGTGGTGTTCGAGTAAGAATCGCCGCCACTGGTTCTGGCCGTCAATCCAATCCCCTTTGTAGTACAGCAGGGCCACACGCGGCGACCGGATGCGTTCGCCCGGATGCAGCTTGAGGTGTGTCAGCGCCAGGCCGGCCTTGATTCGAGTTTGCTTCGGGGCGGACTGCGTGAAGTCGGCGGCCCACTCGCCCGACCAGCCAAGGCCGATGATCACGCCTTCCCGCGAGGGTATTTCCCAGTTGAAGAAGGGCAGGAAATCGCTTGATGAGCGTCCTCCTCCGGCCTCCAGATGCAGGCGCGCGCCAGGGCCCATCGGCTCGGTCAACGGCTGAAAGTCGTCCATCGAACACGTCGCGCCCCTGGCATAGTGGACGAGCGCGTTGCCGGCTGGCGAATCCAGCGGCAGGTCCAAGGTAGATATGTTCTCCAGGATGGGCGTGTCGTTGGTGCCGGTGTTCTCGAAGTGCAGCACCCACTCGACCGCGGGATGGTTGGTGTATTGCGTCACCTCGCACTCGATGAGCAGGCCTGTAACGGGATCGGTTAATCGAACGGTATGCGAGCGTTGCACACCACGCGGCTTGGGCAACTCCTGCTTCAGCTTCCACGCCGGCAGCACCTCGCTGGAGGACCTCCCGCCATACTTGAAGGAGAGCGGCAGAACTGCTGTGTTGTTTCCAAAATGCCTGGCGACCCAGTCACCGCTGATGGTGCTGGCCGCAAGTGGGCGGGCAACTCCTGATGTGGTGATTAAGATGAGCGCGACCGGGATGGATATGGTGTTCATCGGTTGGCTGGGCACGGTTATACCGGTTCCCACTACACAATGCTATGCCTTCCTTTGGGCAACGCTGCCAGCGAGACGCAGTTGCTCCTGATTCAAACGGACCGTATCTCCTGGCGCAGGAAGATGAAGTAGGACAGAGCGAAGCAAACCAGGGTGAGCCCCGCCAACAGGGCCAGGTAAGGGCCGACCACTAGGATTGACTGGTCCAGCGGCAGCGGATTCTGGAATCGTTCCATCGAGAGACGTTCCATGGGCTCGACCAGGACCATGTTGCTGCGGGTGCGGCGGTAGGGGTCCAGTATGCTGGAGGTGGATTGGGAGTATAACACCACCGGCGACGCCAGGCTGGCAGCGTCCGATATGCGGCGGTTGGCGACAACCTGCTCGGGGTCAGCGGGGTCGTTCACGCGGGCCACAGCATCCGCGGCAAGATCGGCGGCAAAGCCCATGAAGAACGAGCAGAATATCCACAACGCAATTGCCGCCAGGGCCGATGTGGCCAACGAGCGAAAGAGAATCGAGAACAGGATGGACAGCCCCAGCCAGAAGGAGACGTAGGCGATGCTGATGAGCAGGTAAACCACCAGCCGCCCCACTTCTTCCCATCCGGGCACCACCCCGACCGTGAAGAGGCCCATGCCCGAGATCAGCAGAACAAGGCAGAGGAGCATGATGGAGATGGTGATTACGCCTGCGAGGAACTTGCCATTGATGACGGCGTCGCGGAAGATCGGCTGGGACACCAGCTTGGTGAGGGTGCGGTGATTGCGCTCGCGGTTGATGGCGTCGAAGCCGGTGACGATGCCGATCAACGGCCCGAAGAAGGCAATGAACTGGACCAGCGAGAAGAACTTGCCCGGCACGGTGAAGAGCAGGAGGAATACCTGTGACGGCTTGGCCATGCCTTCGAGCGTCTCGCGCAGGTTGGTGGCGGCCATGTAGCTGGTGACCAGCGCCACCATGACAATCAGGCAAAAGAGGATCAGGAAGCGGATGGAGCCGAAGTGGTCGGCGAGTTCTTTGCGGCAGATGGTCAGCATGGTTTGGCCTCCCGGGAGTAGCGCAGATAGATTTGCTCGAGGCCGGTGGCGCCCGGCTGGCTGCCAGCCAGTTCTGCGATCGTGCCGAGCGCAGCCAGTTTGCCTTTGCTCATGATGCCCACGCGGCCGCAGATGCGCTCGGCGTGGTTGAGCAGATGCGTGCACATCAGAACCGTCATGCCCCGCTCGCGGTTGAGCGAGACGATCAGTTCGAGCATTTTGTTCATGCCGTCCGGGTCCAAACCCAGCGCCGGCTCGTCAAGGATCACCAGCTTGGGCTCCTTGAGCAGCAACTCGGCGATGCCCAGGCGCTGGCGCATGCCGTGCGAGAATTTGCCGACCAGCTTGTCGCTTTCGCCTGACAATCCAACCGTGCCCAGGGCGTGGTCCAGGAGCGGCTGCAGCCGGGCTTCGGGAATCTGGTTCAAGCGCGCCACGAAGCGCAGGTTCTCACGCGCGGTCAGGTCGTCATAGAAGCCGACATTCTCGGGCAGGTAGCCGACCTGGCGCTTGATTTGCAGCGGCTCGCGCACGGGATCAAACCCCAGCACCTCGGCCCGTCCGGTGGTCGGTTCCGTCAGGCCCAGCAGCATGAGAATGGTGGTGGTCTTGCCCGCGCCGTTAGGGCCGAGGAACCCGAAGATCTCGCCATCGTTCACCTCGAACGACAGCGCATCCACAGCCGTCTGGCGGCCATAGCGGCGGGTCAGGCCCTCGGTTTTGATGACAGCGGCCATCGGGGTGCGGCGCAGGTTATCTCCGGCCAAGAATGCGGAACATTACGCTTAGCCCCAGCACCACCAGCACAATGATCCCCACGCCGATCCAAGCCCACTTGGACGCGGCGTGAAGGGTCACCCGGAATTCTATATTCTCGTTAGCCTTCTCGCCTTCGACCTGAACGCTGACGGAGTAATCGCCGATCAACGCCTGCTGGGCCGGGGTCATAGTGATTTCCACCTGCTTGACGGCGCCGGGCTCCAGGTTCTCGATCTTCTCCGGCTTGAATTCCACTTTCCAATTCTCCGGTTTGAGGGCGGAGAACTTGACTTCGCGCTGCGCGGCTGAGCCAGTGTTCTGGACCAGCAGCGTCACGCCGGCCTTCTGGCCGCGTTCGGTCACTACGGAGAGCAAGCCGTTGGCGGTTCCAGCCTTCAGCGAATAGGTGCCAGTGAGCACCACCTTGAGATCCTGCTCCGCTTTGGCCTTGGGCGATTGCACTTCCACTTTGAAATCATATTCCCCCGCCTGCACGTTGTAAGGCGGGGTCACCTCCATCTCGACGTTCTTGCTCTGGCTGGCCGGGATCTGGAGCGAGCTGATCTGCTTCTGCTCGTAGGCGGGTTTGAAGGAGGTTTCCCAGCCCTGCGGCGCGGTGGCGCGGAAGTTGAAGACCGCGTCCTGGTCGGTGTCGTTGCGCACGTCGAGCGAGAACTGGAACTTGTCGCCCGAAGGCCCGCGCAAGGTCGGGTAGCTGGTTTCTATGGTCACGCGCTGAGCGGCCTTTTGGTCCCCAGCCACGGTAACGGTGACGGCGGCGTTCCGTTCGATCGCGCCGTCGGCGGTCTTGGCCCGGATGGCGAACTGGTAGGTGCCGGGCGGCAACTTCTTGAGCTCCTTGTCCTTCGGCTTGGCAGTCAGGTTCAAGGTCTGGTCTTCCTTCGAGGCGACGAACAATCCGCTGACGATGGTGCTGAAGCGCTTAATCTGCACGTCCCAGTCTTTCGGAGCCTCGGCCACCTCGACCAGCACCGTCTCATCGCTGCGCCCGCGGTTCTTGATCAGCAGGTCCACGCTAAGGCTGTCTTCCGGCGAGATGGTGATGCCGGGGTATTGGAACGCGACCGTAATCAGCCGCGCCGGGAGTTCGGCGGCAGCGTCGGCGGCCCTTGCGGCCAGCACGCCTGCCATGCAAGCCATCATCATACTTACCAACGTTCTTTGTCGTATGCTGTGCATAAATCCATCCAGTCGTTTTGGCTGATGCCTGTAGGGGCGGCCCTGCGTTCACGCAGACCGCCCGTGCGGTTCGTTCGGTGAAACTGACAACTAGCCTGAGAAGATGTTCAAACGCGCGGACAGGGTCAAGAACTGCTGGGGTGCGGCACCCGGATGATGGGCGCCCTTCTTACTGGATGATGAGGTCATCCGTCGTGTACATGATCCGGTCTTGGCCGGCGGAGCGGATCTCGGTCTGTGTGCCGGAGAGTTGATGGAAGAAGTAGGGGGTGTTCCAGGGATCAACCAATTCACCCTTTGCGTTGACGCGATTGCCGTCGGTTTTGAGGAACTGGAGTTGCCTGGGGTTATCTCCGTTCAAGGCGGCGGTGATTTCCGGGTTTGTGCCGACCGGGTTGCCGCCGAACGTCTGACCGTAAAGACGGATGGTGGTGCGGAGGCTCTCGAGGATGGTTGCGGGCGGGAGGCTGGCCAGCTCGGGCGGCAGGGGTTCGACAGCGGCCGGGATTGGAGGCGCACCGGGCTCGGCAGAGGCCACGGTTTGGTTGGGCTGCGCAACGGGTTGGCCAGCCGTTTCCGGCGAGCCGGATTGCGTGGCTGACGCCGCCGCGTTTTGCGCATCGGCGGCGGGTGGATTCGGCAGCGCAGCGGCAGTCCGGGCAGGGCGCGCGCGGAGGAAGTACCATCCGGCACCCGTTGCAAGCAGGGCAAGCAACAGGAAGGCAACCGTCCGCATCATACGAACCCGAGGTTGCGTCCGGAGAATCGGTCGAGATTAGGGAAGACGGTCAGCAGGTTGCTATTGTCCACTCCAAACCAGGAGGCGAGTGTCGCGAAGTACTGGTCAATGGCGGTGGTGGGAATCCAGCGGCCGGTGCTGGTGTCGTCCGGGCCGTTGACGGTCAACGTGGGCCATATGCCATAGGTGCGCCGCCCCTGGACTGCGCCGCCAAGGACCAGGTGGTGACTGCCCCAGCCGTGATCGCTGCCCTGACCGTTGCAGGGGAAGGTGCGGTTGAAATCGCTGGCAGTGAACACCGTTACGTTGTTCGACAAGCCGATCTGTTCCATGGCGCGCTGGAACGCGTAGAGAGACTGGCTCACCTCGGCCAGCAGGTTCGCGTGCGAGCCGCGGTACGGGATCGGGACGCCGGCGGTGACCGTGGTCTGGTTGGCATGGAGGTCGTAACCGCCTACCGAGCAGAAGAAGATCTGGCGCTTCATGCCGAATCCGCCGGAGGACCGGGCGCGCGCGCCGGCCTCGATGAGCCGGGCGATCATCCTGAGTTGCGGACCGAGCGACGAGTTGAAGGTCGTAGCCGGGTAGGTAGGCAAGACCACCGTGCCAGGAAACGTCGTGGTCCAGTAATTGGCGGCGGCGGTCGGGGCAATGGCGGTATTGAGCAGCGCGCCGGTCGTGATGGAATGGGCGGCGACATCGGCGTAGGCTTTGGCCTGCAGGTTTGGGTAGGGCGCCCCGAGGATGTTCGTCAGGGCCTGCAGCCGCGCGCCGGTGAGCTGGCTGGTGGGTGTGAGCGCAATCGCACCGGAGGTGGAAACCGAATAGGAGGAAACGAAATTGCCGGTTTCAAAGGTATTGGCCCCCGCCAGCGTGATCGCCATTGATACGGCCGCGTCCGGTTGAACCGAGGCGAGCAGATCGCCGCAGCGGCCGCCCCAGCCGGTACCGGGCGGCCGATCGGGAACGGAGGTTTGCCATTGAGTGACCTGGTCGGAATGAGAGAAGAGCTGGGGCGGTCGCTTCAGGATCCCGCCTTGGTACTCGGCGCGGGTCATGGGATAGACGAGCGTGCCGACGTTAAACACCGTTGCGAGCTTCCCTTCGCCGAAAAGGGTCTGCAGCTCGGGGCAGGCGGGGTGGAGGCCGTAGCTGTGGCCGTCGCTGTTAAGGGGCGAAATCGGCAGGACAAGGGTGTTGGGCGGGCCGCCAGTCAGCGGCAGGGCCAGCACGGGAGTTCGGATCGCAGCGTAGTCGTCGTATTCGGACTGGAGGGTCGGAATAATGAGGTTGTTGGAGTCGTTGCCGCCGGCGAGGAAGAGACACACCAGGGCCCTGTAGTCGTTGATGCTGCTTTGGGCGACAACGGCATTCATCAGGCGCAGATCACGGACCGTCGAAGTCAGGGCGACGGTGCCAACGGCGGCGCAGGCGGCCTGGCGGATGAACTGGCGGCGGGTGAGCATCGAACCGGCGGGGGGTCTCATAAGCCTATTTCTGGATGGTGAAATCGGGTGAGGTGAGCAGTAAATGAACCGCGGCACGGACGCGGTTGCGGATCTGAGTGCTGGTAGGAGGCGTGCTGTAGGCGAGACTGGGGCTGGCGACGTAGTTGACGATCGCGGTTCTTGCCGCGGCGGAGACTTGGCCGCCGGTCAGCAGGGCGCTGAGCGAGTCCACCAGATTGCCCACGCCCGCAGCGGTGGCGGTGTAATTGGTCGTCATCCATGGCCCGATGTCCAGGACAATGTCGCCATCGCCCGAGGTGAAGCTGCTCAGGCCGTTGGTGTTGTTGCCGTTGTTGAGAATTCCATTGGCAAGGAAGTTCATCTGCACTGCCACTTCGGTGTCCGAGGTGAGCTGAAACTCCGGGGTGGTCAGGCCGGCCGCCGCCAGCACCCCCGGGAATTTGTAGTCCGGGAAGAAGTAGTTGAACACCGTCGGCGAGCGCAGGGGAGTCTGCGTCAAATTGGCGTCGGTGTTGCCGAGGTTCCAGGTGCTTTGCTGCAAGCCCAGGAGCCCGGCGCGGGTCAGCGGCGGCGGACTGAGCGGATAGGCGTTGAAGCCGCCGCGAGTTTGGCTGGCGGAATTGGTGGCCACCACCGCAAACCGGGTCGGGTCCGGAACAGCCGCAACCTGGTACACGCCAGGCGGGGCGGTGCCAGTGGAGAACTTGAGCAACACCGCCTCGCCCACGCTCAACCCATGCTGGCTGGAGCAACTGACCGTTATGTTGGTTCCGGACTGAATGTAGCCGCCGGCCTGGATTCTGTGGATTAAGCCGCTGCCCGACCGCGTGGCGCTGTCGGCCGCGTTGACCTTAAAAGAGGAAGTTGAAATGACCGCCTCCACTTGGTACTGCCCGCTCGCGCCCCCACCAGTGGTGCAGACGAGATAGACCGGATCGGCGGCCTGCAGGCCGTGGCTCGCGAGCGAAAGCGTAATGACGTTCGCGGATTGGGTATAGGTGCCCGACAGAAGATTGGGCGCATTGACGGTGAAGTTGGTAAGGCTGGTGACCGTTACGGTGTAGCCCTGCGTGGGCGGGGCAGGCTGGCCGGAGGTGTCGGTGAAATCGAGCAGGACCACATCATTGTTGTTCAAGCGATGGGCGGCCGTGGTCGTAACGGTGATGTGCTGGGTGCCGGATTGGTCATAGGTGCCGCCAAGGCCTGGCGGCGACGGGAACGCGCGTGCGGGGGCGGTGACGCGCAGCAGCGGCTCGCGCTGTTTGCCGAAGGTCGGCTGGGTGATGAAGCCGGGGCTGCGGGCCTCGTAGTCGAGCAGGATGGCCCGGATGACGGCGCCCAGATCGCCGCGCACGCCCGAGCCGTTGTCGTTGAATCTCTGCGCGACGCGGTACAGGTAGTCGCGGCTGGGATGGCTGGTGACGAGCCTCTGGATGAGCTGCCGGCAGATGAAGGGACCGACATTCTGGTGATGGAAGATCGAGTCGAGGGCGTGCTCCAGGTCCTGCGAGCAGTAGTAGTCGAAATTGGTCTTGGTGGAGTCGGCCTGCGCCCCCCAGGCGGGTGGAAGGACCACATTTTCCAGCAGCCGTTTGGCGCCCAGTTCATGGCGCGAGGGCACGAGCACCATCGGGTTGGTGTAGTTCGCCGGGACGGACCAGGTGGTCGGCAGCCGCCCATTCGCCTGGTTGGGCTGGTAGTAATTCCAGCCGGTGAAGACGCTGGCGAAACCCATGATGACGTCCTGATCGTAGGTGGGCACCAGCGTATCTCCCGAGCTGAGCACCAGGCTGCCGTCGGGCCACATGCGATACAGGCCGATGGAGAACAACTGGAGAATCTCCCTTGCGTAATTCTCATTGGGGTGCAGACCGGTGATGAGGCTCCCCTTGCTATTGGCGCGCATGTCCAGATAGAGGCCCATCGCGGGTGCAAGTGTGACCGCCTCCAGCAGATCGCGGAAGTTGCCGAACGCGTTGTCCAGCAGGGTGTCGTAATAGGAAGACAGCGCGCGGGCGTTGTTTCGCAGCACGCCGTTTTCGGAGACGACCATAATCTCGCTCAGCGCGAAGGCAACTCGCTGGCGCAACTGGTCGGGCGCGGTAACCGACCGGTGCCACCACGCGTTGAACGTGAGCGCACTCGGATAGGGCACCGACGGGTCGGCCGAGACACGGTCGAGCACATGAGGCAGGTGATGTGTGGACGGCAGGCTGGTTTGGTAATCAATCCAGCCGCTGTAGCCGAGCGCCTGCACGTTGGCGATCTCGGCAGCGCTCGGGCCGTAGGTGGCCTGGATGAGGAACCGCGCGGCGGCGTTCGAGTTGCTCGAATCGTCGCTCCAGGCCGGCGGATCGGGCGGCGGCGTAAATGTCTGGGTGCCATTGGCCAGCGTGAAATGGCCGTTGATCTCGCCGCCCGGGTAGTTGGCGGTGTGGAGGTTAATGTAAGCTTTGCCCTCCTTGATGATCTCCCGGATCTCACCGGCGGACAGCGCGCCGACCGGCGCAATGGTCCAGAGGTAACTGCCGTCGGACTGCTGCGGCGTCGTATCAATATCGAACATGATTTGGCCCGGCTTGCCCAGATACGGCTCCGAATGGATATGCTGGCCGGTGATCGGCGCGGTAAGGTTGTTGTACGTGAACTTCAGCACTGCGTGCGATTCATCGGGGCTGACGCGCAGGGTGGCGCTGCCCACACCTGAACTGACCGCGCCGGCCTGGGCGAGCATCGTGGCGCTGTAAAGCGTGCCGGGCTGATAGGTCGGCGGCACCGGGAAGAAGCGAGACAAGACGTAGCCCGGGATTACCTCGTTGGGAACGTCGTTGGTGCCGGTGGGGTCCTGGAGCCAGGCGACGGACCAGTTGTCGTTCGTTCCGGCGCCGGCTTTGTGAAGAATCTCGAGGTAGTAGCGCTGGCCGGCCACGAGCGCCAGCCACGGCGACCGTTGGTTTGGCTGGAGGTTCCACTGGCGCGGAGCGGTCGGAGCGCTGGACAGGACATATGCGCGCCTGACTTTGTTCACAGGCTCGCTGTCGCTGGAAATCCACAGCTCGGCCGAGTCGCCGGCCGCGAGCCAGAAGTAGTAATTGCCTGTGACCGGCGCTGTGAGGTAGCCCCGGACGCGCTCGCCGTAGTTGTCGCCAAAGTCAGTGATCCCCTCGAGGGTGCCCAGCGAGTTGGTCAGCGTGGCCGGCGTGTTTAGCGGGATGTCCGCGACGTTGACGCCGCTGACGCTGGTCCAGACCTCGCGCGTCACGGCGCTGCCGGTATCCAGCACCTGGATGGCTACGACAGAGCTGCCCAAACCCGCCGAGTTGCCGGCTGTCAGGGTCACCTGGTAGTCGCCGGCCAGCGTGGGAATGCCGCTGATCACTCCGTTGGTGGAGTTGAACCCGAGCCCGGGGGGCAAGCCGCTGGCGGAGTAGGAACTGGCGGAATTAGCCCCCACGTTTGTGTAGTTGAACGGAATGCCGACGAAGGCCACCGCCGTTATTGGGCTGACGACGGCGGACGGCGCGTTGGTGGTTGGATAGAGCCTGCTGGCGGGTATGATCTGCTTGGCCTGGCTTGGGCTATACCACGAAAGCCGGGCCGAGGCTGTGCCCGTGAGCTGGAAATACTCCATCCTGATGTTGTATCGCACGCCTGCTTGCAGATCTATGGTGCCGACGGAGTCAGCGGCGTTCCGGCTTGACCACACGTTAACAATGAGTTGGTCATTGACCCAGAGCTTTACACCGTCGCCGGTATTGGCGACGAAGTAGTAGGTCTCCGAGTACTGGGGCTGCACCTGGCCGGTCCACCGGACGCAGTAATAGCCGTTATTCGGGATCGGATTGGTGGTGTTGCCCCAGGTGAAATCAATCGTCGGGTCCACACGGGTGAGCTTCAGGTTGGCCGGATTGAAGTTCGCGCTGCTGGAGTAAGTCGCGCTGGAATTGGTATAGTATTGGCCCGTCAGGCCGGTGCCGCCGGGGGTTGCCGAAGGATAAATCACCACGCTGGCGTTGCCGGGGGCGCCCTGCTGGTAGCCGCTTCCGGGCAGCAGTTTCAAGGTCGCAATGACCGGCAGCAGCAAGTTCGTGTTGGCCAGCGGCGTCACAGTCATGGATTGGGAACTCGCGCCTGCCGGGAAGTGAACTGTCCGCGGCACGACGGCATGGTCCAGGCCTTCAGTCGCCACGCCCGGACCCGGCCCGGCCAGGGTCAAGTTGGCGGTAAAGGCAGTTAACGGGAACCCGCCGCGACTGAGGGTCACCAGCCCAGAGTTTACGGCGTTCTGCCCTGCGTCGGGTTGGATGGCGGTCGGGTCGGTGGCCACGATGGTCACGACATTCTGCGACGCGAGCTGGCTCACTGAGTAAACGTAATCGTTCATCGGTTGACCGTTGCCGTCCAATTGGCTGTTGCTGGCGGCCTTGGCCGGGTCCAGACCGAGTTCGTATTCCTCCCAATCGCTCACCCCGTCGCCGTCGGTGTCCAGGTCCGCAATGGCGATGCGGAGGAACTTCGAGGTGCCGATGGCGGGCGCGCTGAGCGTGACGATTGTGCCGGTCCGCGCTGCCACGCTGGCCTCCGTCACCCAGTTGGACGCGCTGGCGGGGCCAAGCTCGGCAACACTCTGCAACTGGTATTGCTTTCCGAGCGCACAGGGCATGGTGACCGTGAAATTTGTGACCGAATGGACCGCGGTGGCAATCCGGGCCGCGGAAGCGGGGTCGAGAGGATCGGTGCCCGCGGTGCTTTCGAGGGCATTGGCAACACCGTCTCCATCGGTATCGGCACTCGGGCTGAGATTGCCGGCGTCGAACATGAGTTCCCAGATGTCGCTCATTTCGTTGCCGTTGCGGTCAATCATGATGCCCACGCTTTGGGAGGCGAGCTTCCATACCGCGTAGGCGTAATCGCTCATCGGCTGGCCGTGACTGTCCAGTTGGTTGTTGCTCCAGTCCCTGGTGGGATCGGTGCGAAGTTTGTATTCCTCCCAATCATTCACGCCGTCGCTGTCCGTGTCCACGTCCGCAACCGCGATGCAGAAGAATCCGGATGCGCCGCCGACGGGTGCGCTCAGCGTGACGACGGTGCCGGTTTGCGCCAGGACGCTCGCCGCCGTGACCCAGTTGGACACGCCGGCCGACACGAGGTCCGGCGAACTCAGCAATTGGTAGCGCTTGCCAGGAAAGCCGCACAACGTGACACTGATGGTTGCGGCGGTATGGGCCACCGCGTCAAGCTTGAGCGCGGAGCCGGTGTCGAAGGGATTCGTTCCCGCGGTGCTTTCGAGGGTGTTCGAGACACCATCTCCGTCCGAATCGTCGTTCGCGTTAAGGTTGTCCGCTCCGCAAATTAGCTCCCAGAGGTCACTCCTCCCGTTGGCGTTGAGGTCAATCTTCTGGGCGTGGCAGTGGGCGGCTCCGGCAAGGACGATTGCCAGGACGGCGATACAAGGCCCCACAAGGGTTGATTTCATCAAATGGCGTCTGACGATAAGGAGCCGGTTCGAGTGTTATACTTGCGACGCACGCCTGCCCTATCACCACGCTCTTCCTGACGCGGATACTAACTGACCCGCAGGCGCTTGTCAAGATCGATCTGGCCAGCATCAACCGTCAGCGCGTATGCGTGAAGCTGCTGGAGGAGCGCGGGTATTCTGCCCGCTTTGCGGAGTGCGAGCCAGACAAGCGGGCATGCCCGCGCGCCTTCATGCAGGCGGGCTGAACCAGCGGGGTGGCATTCGCATAGCTCACGGCTTGGATGGCCCTTAAGTGCCTGTGCCAGCGTTAGTTATGCTGGTTTTCAGGGGGGAGGGGGGTGGGGAACTGACGTAAGTTTCGGAGCTGGAGTGGTTTGTGCAGGTGAACCTACGGTGTGGATACAGTGTGGATACGGTGCGGATACGGAGGGATTCCCTTGTGCGTCGGGGCCGCATCCCGATCAGGGTCAAGTTGAGCCGCCAAGTCCTGGGCCGGGTGGCCGAGTGGAGACTAGTAGTAGGATGAATGACGCAGCGCTCAGCCGGGGCTGGGCCACGGTCAGGCTTGCTTTAGCTCGGCCTTGATGTCGCCGACCATCTTTTCCAGGCGGTGGCCGTATTCGATGTAGTTCTGCCGCATGGCGGACTCGTTGAACGCTTTCGACTGGGCATCGTGGAAGACGACAACCATGTGGGGCTCGATGGAGAGGCCGGCGTCGTAGCCGCGCGCCACGGCGTCTTTGAGGATGTCGCGCACACGGCCTTGCCCTTCGCCGGGCCAGTTGTAGTCGGCGTCGTTCTTCGCGGGGTTCCAGGTGGCGTCCTTGATGTGGATGTGGACGGTGTGATCGCGCAGGTGGGTCCAGAATTCCCAGGGGTCCTGTTTGGGCCAGGGCGCGGGTTTGGAGCGGTCGGGATTGAAGATGGGGTTGGCGGTGTCGAAGACCCATTTGAGGCCGGGGCACTTGTCGAGCAGCTCCAGGGCGTGCTGCCAGCTCATGCCGCCGTAGTTCATGCAGTTTTCATGAACCGGTTGAAGGCCGGCGTCGAGGAAGCGGTTTGTGACGTCCTTCACTCGGCGGAATACCTCGGTGGGTATTTTGTATTCATCATCGGCCGGCTTGAAGCTCATGATGCGAATGTATTTGGCGCCCGCGCGCTGCATTCGTGGGATGGCGCGGTTAACCTCCGCCAGGGTGATGTCGAAGGGGTCGCCCACTTTTTTGGCCCAGTTCATGATGGTTGACCCGAAGCAGTAGGCGCCGATGCCGGCTGCCTCCAGCTTGCGGACGGCCTGGTCGAACGCCTCGTCCGGTATGTCGTGGAAGTTGGCCTTGGCGAATCCGGGGACCTCGACGCCCCGGGGCTCAAGGAATTTCCAGCCGAGTTCCCGCGTGGCCTGAACCTGGCCGTCAATGCTGTTGGCGCCTTCGTCGCCGATGCCCATGTATTTCATAGCTATTTCCTGAATGACGCGGTGAAGTCTTCATTGGATACCTCCACCACTTTCTTTTCCACCTTCGAGGCGGAGATTAACTGGTTAAGCTGCTGCTCGTAAGCCGCGCTATCCATCGGCAGTTCGACTGTCTGGCCGGTGAGCGAGGAGTAGAGGATCACGTTGGCCAGCTCGACGGAATGGATGCCCTCCGCGCCCGGGGCAACGAGCGGCTCGCCGTCGAGGATGGCGTTCACGAAGTTCTGCATCAGCACGGCGTGGCCGTTGGGGGAGGCGCTGAAGGGGATTTCGACGTTCCAGACCTCCGGCTTGGCGAAGCCGAGCCTGGCGCTGCGGCTGAACTCAATCATGTCTTCCTCGTTGCGTGTGAGGGCAAGCTTGTCGGCTTCGAGCAGCAGCTTCCCCCGCGTGCCGATGATCTCGAAGCGATTGGTGCCGGGGGACTCGCCGGTGGAGGAGACGAACGTACCGGTGGCGCCGCCGGCGTATTCGAGGTAGGCGGAGACATTGTCCTCGACCTCGATGTCGTGGAACCGGCCGAGCTGGCAGAAGCCGCGCACGCGGGCCGGCATGCCCAGCAGCCATTGCAGGGCATCCAGGTTGTGCAGGCATTGGTTGAGCAGCACGCCGCCGCCCTCGCCCTTCCAGGTGGCGCGCCACCCGCCGCTTGCGTAATACGCCTCCGTGCGGAACCAGTCAGTCATGATCCAGCTGATGCGCACGATCTCGCCCAGTTCGCCGCTTTGGATGAGCTTGCGCATCTTCAAGTAACGCGGCTCGGCGCGCAGTTGGAACATGCCGGCAAACACCAGCTCGGGGCGCTGCTGATGGGCGGCAATCAGCCGCTCGGCATCGGCCTTGTGCGCGGAAATGGGCTTTTCGACCATCACGTGCAGGCCCTGCTTGAGGGCGGTTATGCCGAGTGTGGTATGCTGATAATGCGGGGTGGCGATGATGACCGCGTCCACCAGCCCGGAGCGAATCAGCTCCTCGGGGTCGGTGAAAGTCCTCAACGGTTTGTATTTCTCCAGCTTGCCCGTCACAGCGTCCGAAACAGCGGTCACCTCGGCGCGGCTCACCTTTCCACCGGTGAGATAGCCGAAGTGGTGCTGGCCGATGTTGCCCAAGCCGATGATTCCCAAGCGCACTTTGTTCATGGACAGGAGTCTAGTCGGCAGGGTCCGTTTGCCCAGCCAATTCACACTCGCGCCTCAACGCTGTCAACCCGCGCGCTTAGTCATCCGATTCGGACTGCGTCAGGACCATTGCGAGCCGTCCGGGCGCGACCAGAGCCGCACTGAGCTGACAGCCTATGGCTTCGGCGAAGGCCCGCGCCATTGAGAGTCCCAAACCCGTGTGTCCGTCAGTCGGCCGTGCGTCGTCTCTGCGCCAGAACCGCTCGAACAGGTGCGGCAGATCGCGCTCCGTGAGATCCTCCGTGCCGTTCACGACGCGCAGCGTGAGGCGACCATTGTCGGCGGTGGCTTCCACCTCGATCACGCCGCTCTGCGGGGTATAAGAAACAGCGTTGTCCAGGAGATTTGTCAGAATGGAACGAAGGAGGACGGGGTCGGTTTCCGTCCGGGCGTTGTCTGGCGCCTCGATCCGGAACTTCAACCCACGCCCCGCCGCTTTTTCCTGGAACGGCTCGCACGCATCCCGAACGAACGTCGCCAGGTGCACGTTTTCTCGCCGCACGGGCAGTCCCCCGCATTCACCCCGCGCCAGGGCCAGCAGCCGCGTAAGTATGGACTCCAGATGCAGAGCGATGGCCAGCATGGCCGGGTCCGCATCGGCAGCCCGGGCTTCCGGCGCCTTGATGGCCAGCTCGGCTAGGCTGCGCAGCTCGGCCACCGGGGTGCGGAACTCGTGTGCCACATCCGAACTGAAGCGCCGTTCGCGCTCGAAGGAGTCCTGCAAGCGGGCAAGCAGCTCGTTGAGGCGCGCGGCGATGGGGGCCAGTTCTCGCGGCAGCCCCTCTGCGGCGAAGCGCGCCGACAGGCTGGCCGCGTCAATTCGGGCCGCTTCCGCCGCCAGGGTTTGCAGCGGTCCAAGCTCCCGCCGCAGCACACGCGGCACCACCAGCGCGGTGGCCGCGAGCAGAAGCAGTCCCCCGCCCGCCAATACGACCTGCAGCGTGGCCAGGGTGCGATCCATCTGCCGGCGATCGGAGGCCACAACCAGGATCGCCTGCGGAACCGCGCCGTTCTGCGGCTCGTCGTCCGAATCCGGGGGACGGAACTTAAGGCCGGTCGCGCGGCACTTCTGACCATCGGGCAGCGTCAGGTTCCAGAACAAGGGCCTCTCCAGCGTTCCGAAGCGGCACGGCAGAGGCGCACCGCGGAGCGAGCGCGAGCGTTCCACCGTCCGACCGTCGGCGTCCGACAGCTCGAAGAAGTCGGCTCCTCTCTCCTCGAAGCTTGGCAGGTGCTCGTCGGCAAAGTCCAACTTCGGGCGGTTGCCCTGTTGCTCGGTCAAGGCGGCCAGCGCTTGGACCTTGGCACGGAGCCCTGCGTCGAACTCGCCGTGCAACGCCGCCCGCGCGCAGAGATAAACGGCCAGGCCGCCCATCCCCAGCAGCAGGCCCACGCTGAGCAGCAGTTTCCAGGTCAGTTGCCGGCGAATGCTCTTCATTCCGCTGCCAGTTCGTAGCCTAGTCCGCGCCGCGTGTGGATCAGCGGGGCGGAGCTCCGTTCGCCCAGCTTCTGTCGCAGCGAACAAATGGCCGAGTCCACCGCGTTGCTCGCCGGCTCGATCTCGCCGCCATAGATGTGCTCCTCGATTTCCGTGCGGGTAACGATCTGCCCGCGGCGGCGCGCCAGGTACTCGAGCAGTGCATATTCGCGCGGCTGCAGCGTGATGGCGCGCCCCGCGCGGCTCACCTTCCGAGCCGCGGTATCAACTGCAAGGTCCTCAACCTGCAACAGCGTCTCCTTGCTGCCATAGGCGCGACGGCAGAGCGCTTTGACTCGGGCGAGCAGCTCCTCCAGCGCAAAGGGCTTGACCAGGTAATCATCCGCGCCCAGTTCCAGCCCGCGCACCCGGTCGGCGACCGTGTCCCGGGCGGTCAGGAGCAGCACGTGCGTGCGCTTGCCCTGCTTGCGGAGCCGTTGCAGCAGGGCAAGGCCGTCCAGCTTCGGCAGCATGATGTCGAGCACCAGCGCGTCGTAGTCGTTGGTCTCCGCCAGGAACAGCCCCTCCTCACCATCGGCGCTGGCGTCCACAGCAAAGCCATTCCGCCGCAGCCAGGCGCTCACACTCTGGCGCAAACGGACCGAGTCTTCGACCACCAGCACGCGCATCTGGAAATTAAAGCCGCCCGGGCGGGCTCCGCGCAAGGAGAAGCCGTCCGCCACGCCGCTCAGCGCACCGGGGCTGCCGCGGCGGCCCGCTGCAGCATGTTGCGCAGGTCTTTGTCCGCTTCGCGGAACGCCGCATTCAGTAGCTTGTCGTTAAGCACGTAGTCCTGTTGCAAGTACGCCTGGGTGAGCTCGTAGCGCTTGGTGATGATCTGCAATTCCTCGGGTGTGGGGCTGCGCGTGTTGCTCAGCCCGTCCTGGTTGAGATCCTCGATGAGGTTGCGCTTCTGGTCAGGGGTCAGTGTCTGGTCGAACACGGCGGTGTGGAACAGACCGGCGGCTTGATCGTTGACCCCCACATACGTCAACGCCAGGCGGGCCAACGGTTCCTTGCTCCCGGGCTCGGCCAGGCGGCTGTCCTGATAGAGCTGGGCGGCGAGCGCGACGCTTTGTTCGCCCAGGGTCTGCTGCAGGTAACGCAGCGCGCCGCGATCCACCTTGCCGTCGGATTGCACCACTTGCGTTTGCGCGGTGCCCACATACGCGGTGTCGCTGAATCGCCGCAGCATGTCGAAGAGGAATTCGCGCTCCGAGGCCGTCCCGCTGGCAAGGAGGCTGCGCGCCCTTGCCAGCGCGGCGTCCTTGTAATTGCCCGGCGCCATTTCCTCCAGAAGCCGGGCCAGATAGGCCACCTCCAACCCCCGCCCAGCTCTCGCCAGCGCTTCGGCCAGGATTGCTTCCGCATTCGCCCCGCCGATTTGCCGCAGCACATCAAACAAGCCGAGCCGCAGCGACGGCGGCGCCAAAGCCTCGGCGAGTGACCCCAAATCGCGCCTCCCCCTGCCGCCGGTCGCCTCATAGGGCACATCCTGGCCAGAGGCTAGAAACTCCCTCAGGGCAGGCAGCGCGGCGGGCCCGGCTTGCCTGAGCTGCTCCAACAGCCCCAACGCCTGCCGCAGCGCGTGGCCATGGCCGGGACCCGGCGCCGGTTTGAGCGCCGCCAGCTTCTTGAGCAGTTCCTGCGGGCTCAGGCCGGCGGAACTCGCCGGCAGCGGAACGGCGTCGGGCTGCGAGGCCTCGGCTGCCAGCCGTGCGTTGCGGACACGTGCCGCCTCGACCTGGGCCTCCAGGTCGGCCTTCTCGGCCTCCCAAGCGGCACGCTGCAATTCGAACTCGCGGGCGTGGCGTCCCGCCTGCTGATGGCCGACCAGGAGCGCACCGGTGGCAAAGGCTAAGCCAGCAATCAGAACCTCAAACGTGAACCGCCTCATATATATTCATCATGCGCAAGGGGGGATTGCTGCACGGTCCCAATCAGCAAGGAGGGCATCGCAGCCCACCCAAATCCCCTGGCCCCCTCCGCCATGCTGCGATACCCGCCAAAAACGCTGATTGCCGTCCCAACCGTCGCCCTCTCAGTCCTCGTCCTCGTCGTCGCCCTCGTCATCGTCTTTGTCATCGTCGTCCTCCCCCTCATCGTCATCCTCGTCCTCATCGTCGGCCTCGATGGCGATTAGCTTGCCGTCCGCGGCGACCCGGACGTCCACGGTCTTGCCATCAGCTTTCTTCACCTCGGCTTCATAAACCACCGCGCCATCCTTCGCGACGCACTTCTCGACTTCGAGAATCTGGCCTCCGTCGGCGTTGTCCTTGATGGTTTGCTGCACAGCCGCCGGACAGTCAGCGAGTTTGACTTCCTGCTCTTTAGCTTGCTTGTCTTCGGCCAGAACTGGCAACGCCAGCAGTATGGCCGCGGTTCCCACCACCATGCCCGCCCCGATTCGATTCATTATCTTCATAGCTCGTTACCCGGACTGTTGGATTCTTGTTTCAGATGCGTTGGCAGCCAGTCCAAACCGCGCCGCATCGCGCCAGCCACCTGACCGGCAAGATCAAACTTAGCACACGCAGATTACGGCAAGATTATCGGACGAAGAAATCTTTCGTCGCGCTTCCGGCCCCGGTTTAACCGCAGGCAACACTGGTCTCACTTGAACGCCCAGGTCAGCAGCGGCGCGAAGATGAGGGCCGGCAGGTAATCCGCCACCTCGATCCGCTTGAGCTCGAAGATGAGCAACGCCACGCAAAACACGAGCAAGCCGCCCACTGCGTTCACCGAATCCACGAGGCCGTGCGCTGCGAGGAACGGTCTGAGGAGGTGCAGGCAGGCCAGGGTAATCGTGCCTTGAAACGCCAGCACCGGCACCGCCGCCAGCATCACGCCCCACCCGAACAGCAGCACGAATCCCATCGTTCCCAGGCTATCCATCACCGCCTTTACCGCCAGCGGATAGTAGTAGCCGGACAGACCATCCTGGACCGACCCGAGAATGGCCAGCGGGGCGGCACAATAAAGCGCGGCGCAGGTCCTGAAACCCTCGTCCAGCCGGCCGGTGGCATCCGGCTTGAGCGCGGCTATGCGGTCCCGCGCCCGCCGCCCGATCTGGTTTGACAACTTCTGGAGGCGCAGCAGGCGCCCGGTCAGCTTCCCCAGCATCAGCGCCAGCACGACGATCAACAGCTGCTTGAGGATCTGTGGCAACGAACCGTTCAGGCTCAGCCACGTGAGCCGCAGGCCGTAGAAGACCGTGAATACTCCCAGCCCCACCTTGAGGAAAGACTCGCGCTGGGGCGGCAGCGGTTTGCGCCGCACCAGGCCGACGGTGCCGCCGATCAGAATTCCCGCCACATTCAGGGCCGTGCCTATCATGCGCGCCAGGGTAAAGGCGAGCGACCAAAGGCGCAATTGTTTGTAACCGGCGGTGCGCCGAAGCGTCGGCCAGCCCCATGCTAAAATGGGTTGCGCCCATCTGGCGCCCGCGACACATTCGGCGTGCACAAGCAGGGAACAGGCCGGGCGCCTGTCCCGCGTTACGATGGACAACACAATCAAGATTGCCCTGGTCGGCACCGGCATGTTCGGCGGTGACGTGCATGCGCGGGCGTATGCGGACTTGCAGCGAGCCGGCATCAGCCCGCAACTTGGCCGGGTGGGATTGGACAAATGGGCGCGGGATCTCGCGCCGATCAAGTTTGAACTGGCCGCTGTGGCCGCGCGCACAGAGAAGTCTGCCCGCCGCGCCCGGGACAATTTCCGGCGCTGGACCGGCCACGCGCCCAGGGCATTCGCCGGCGCGAGGCCATGGTTGGACATCCTGCGCCAGTTTCCCGATCTTGATGTGCTGGCCGTGGCCACGCCAGACCCGCTGCACGCGGAGGTGATTCTGGCTGCCCTCAAGGCCGGCGTGCATGTCATTACGGAGAAGCCAATGTGCCTGCACATCGCCGAGGCCGACCGCATCATCGAGCTGGCGCGCAGGAAGCAGCGCATCGTCACCGTGGACATGCACAAGCGCTACGACGCCGACCACATGCGCATCCGCGAGGAGATCCGGCAGCGCATCGGCGACCCGCTTTATGGCGCGGCGTATTTGGAGGAGCCGCTGCACGTCTCTACCCGCACGTTCAAGTGGGCAGAGGAGAGCGATCCGTTCAGCTACGTCGGCACCCATTGGGTGGATTTGATCTACCATTACTACCGGAGCAAGCCGGTCTCGCTGACCGCGGTCGGCCAGAAGAAGCGGCTCCTGCGAGACGGCATCAACGCTTACGACGCCGTGCAGGTGCGCGTTGACTTTGCCAACGGCATGAGCATCAGCTTCCACAACAACTGGATCACCCCGCCCGACTTCGAGGGGCCGGTCAACCAGGGCCACGAGATCGTCGGCACTGACGGCAAGGTCGAGAGCGACCAGCAATACCGCGGCTTGCGCTGGTGGAGCCGGGGCGGCGGGAGTCGCACCGCCAACAGTCATTTCACCCGCGACGTGAAGCGCACGGATGGTTCGCTGGCTTACATCGGCTACGGGATAGACAGCCTCACTGTGGGATTGGCCGCGATCTGCCGGGTGAAGTTCTTTGGCGCGACTCGGGCCAGTGTGGCCGACTTTTATCCGACCGCGGAGGAAGCGCGGATCAGCGTAGCCATTATTCATGCGGCGCGTGTCGTGCGCGATTTGAACTTCAGATACCTGCGCGCCGGCAAAGGCGCGCCGGTCACCGCGCGCTTCGGCCGGGACGGGATCACCATTGTGGACCCCTGCCGACTGGCCCGAGGGAAGCAGATGCTCCAGCGGATCTACGACAAAGCGCTCTAGCCGGAGACGAGGATAAAGCGCTTGCTTGAAAAAGTGCTTGCACCTTTGCGCTTTGTGGCGCAAAGTATTGCCATGGAATCTAAATGGGCCACCGAACATCTCCAGGTCATTCGCACCTTGATGGAGCGATCCGCGCTTTATCGGCGGGCGCTGGCGCCCATCATGATCTTCGCCGGGTTGATGGGGGTGATTGCCGCGGGCGTCGGCTGCGGCGCACGCATCACTTCGGGGCGGGCGTTTGCTCTCTACTGGCTTGCGGTCGCCGCAGCGGCCCTGACCGGCGTGTCGCTCCTGGTGCGTCGCCAGGCGTTGAAGGGCGGCGAGCCGTTTTGGTCCCTGCCAACCCGGCGGGTGACCCAGGCCGCCATGCTGCCGCTGGCGGCGGGGTTTGTTTTCAGCCTGGTGCTGGTCGTGCTGGACGTCGGTCATACGCGCTGGCTGTTCATCTTCCCGAATCTGTTCTTGTATGCGAGCGCGCTGCACGCCGCCGGCTTCTTCATGTCCCGGGGCATCCGGCTCTTCGCATGGGGCCTGATGGTCCTTGGCGGCTTGTCGTTGCTGGTGATTCCACGGTTTCAGACCGAGCCGAACCCTGTGCTGGATCACCTTGTAATGGGCTTCTTTTTCGGCGGGCTGCATTTGGCCTATGGCATCTACCTCTACTTCACCGAGTCCCGCAGGAATGAAACGTGAATCCGGAACCCTTTCTCCAGCTCGATCGGGTCATCCACGAGAAGGGCCGGCTGGCCATCCTCTCCATGCTGGCCGCCTCGCCCGAGCTGTCCTTCACCGAGCTGCGTGACGCCCTGGGCATGACCGACGGCAACCTCACCACGCATCTCCGCACCCTCCAGGAGGCCGGCTACCTGTCCGTGACCAAGTCCTTTCAGAACAATCGCCCGCTCACCACGTGCTCCCTGACCGCCGCAGGCAAGAAGGCTTTCACCCGCTACATCAACCTGCTGGAGCAAATCGTCCAGCAAACCAAACCTGAATAGCAAATGAGTTTGAACGAAACACAACCTGAGGGGTCATATACTTTGTGACACAAAGTGAAGTATGAGAGTCATCCGAGCAGAACACCTGGGCATGTGCTTCGGCGTGCGCGACGCCATCACTATGGCCCTGAACCAATCTGAATCCGCGCCGCTCACCGTGCTGGGGGACCTGGTGCACAACGAGACAGTCCTGGCCGGCTTGCGTGGCCGGGGTATCCAGATTGCGCAGCGGCCAGAGGCGGTTAGTACCCGGACGGTGATGATTACCGCCCACGGCGCTTCCGAGGCTGCCATTGGGCGGGTGCGCGGGCGCGGGCTGAACGTGGTGGAGGCCACCTGCCCGCTGGTTCGCGCCGCCCACCGAGCGGTGGCCCGGCTCGTGGGTGAGGGTTATCACCCGGTCATTGTCGGCCAGCGCGGCCACGTCGAGGTGCGCGGTCTGACGGAGGACCTGGCGGACTATGACGTCGTGCTTTCGGAGGGGGAGGTCTATGAGTTGCGGCCGCGGGCGCGGTTTGGCGTGGCGGCGCAGACCACACAGCCGATCGAGAAGGTGCATGCCCTGGTGGAACTGATGGGGCGCTGCTTTCCCGACGCCGAGGTGCGGTTCGTTGACACCGTGTGCCGGCCCACCAAGCAGCGGCAACACTCGGCCAGCGAGCTGGCACAGGAATCGGATGTCGTCGTGGTGATCGGCGGTGCGCACAGCAACAACACGCACGAACTGGTGCGCACATGCAGCCGCCACTGCGCGAGCGTGCACCATGTCCAGACGGCAGCCGACCTGCGGGAAGAGTGGTTTGCCGCGGCCCAAACGGTGGGCGTCACGGCAGGCACCTCCACGCCGGATGCCTCGATTGACGAGGTCGAGCAATGGCTCAATGAACTGGCCTTGAGGTGCCAACACGAACCAATGGCGCACTCGGCCGGCGAGTTGCAGCACCGACAGGCTGCTTGAGCCCGAACCGCAAGCCTGAGCAAAGAACCAAAGGAGAGAAGACTATGAACGAAACTAAACCCCCTGTCATTGCGGAGGCATCGTCCTTCCTGAAACGCTGGTCCACGACCTTCAAGCTGATCGGCGTGGCGGTGCTCATTTTGCTGCTGCTGGTTCCGCTGAGCATGGTGCGCTCGGTGCTGCGCGAGCGCTTGGGGCGGCGCAACGAGGCGGTGGCGGACATCACCTCGATCTGGGGCCGCGAGCAGAAACTGATCGGACCCGTGCTAATCGTCCCGTATCGTTACAAGGCCAAGTCCTGGAAGGAGCAGGCGGGGGCGGGCGGCAAGGTGGAGAAGGTCGAGGTGGTGGATTTGGTGACGGCCAACGCCTACTTCCTGCCCACCAACCTGGCGGTCACGGGCGAGGTCAAGCCGATGGAACTGCGGCGCGGCATTTACCCGGCGGTGGTTTACACCGGGACGCTGGAGTTCGCGGGCGAGTTTGCGCGGCCCGACTTTGGGCGCCTGCGCAGCAGCAAGGCCGAGGAGGTGTTGTGGGACGAGGCGCTGGTTGCCTTTGCCATCCCGGACCTGCGCGGTGTCAAGGAAACTCTGGTGCTCAAGTGGGGCGAGAAGAACTGTCCCCTGTTGCCGGGCGGCAGGTTGGGCGGGTTCCAGTCCGGCGTGCAATCTGGCGTGTTTGCCACCGTGGGCGATGTGCAGGGCGGCGAGGAGCCGATTCCCTTCCGGCTTGCGCTCTCGCTTAACGGCAGCGGGGGCTTGAGCTTCGCGCCACTGGGCTCCCAGACCACCGTCAAGCTGACGTCGCCCTGGCCGGATCCAAGTTTCTTCGGAACGTTTCTGCCGGCCGAGCGCAAGGTCACGCGCGATGGTTTTGAGGCCACCTGGCAGGTTTCCTACTACGGGCGCAACTTCCCGCAGCAGTGGACCAGCCAGACGCCCGAGCCCTGTCTGACGCCGAGCGGCATCGAATCCTCCCTCTTCGGGGTGAACTTCCTGTCCGGTATTGACGCTTATCGCAACACCGAGCGGGCGATCAAATACGGGGTGCTGTTCATCGTGCTGATCTTCGCGGCGTTCTTCCTGTTCGAGCTGCTGGCGGCGCTCAGGATTCACCCGTTCCAATATGCCATTGTGGGCGCGGCGCTCTGCCTGTTTTATCTCGGGCTGCTCTCGCTCTCCGAGTTTATCCCGTTTGGCTTTGCGTACCTGGCGTCGGCTGGAGCGACAACGCTGCTGATCTGTTTCCACAGTGCGAAGATGCTGAAGAGCGGCGGGCGCACGTTCATCGTGGCGGGCCTGCTGGCAGGCATCTACGGCTTTCTCTACATCGCGCTCCAATTGCAGGATTACGCCTTGCTGCTCGGAACGGGAGGGTTATTCGCGGTGCTGGGCGCGGTGATCTGGTTCACGCGGAACATTGATTGGTATGCGCGGGATCGCGCCTGAGCGGAGCGCCTTGAGCAATGGACCGCGGTGTTCCCACCCCGGCATCAAGCATGGCCATGCAACATTGAGCGGGAAGCCTGGATGCAGGGTCAAAAGACAGCCGTTCCGTTATGAAGATACTAAAGCTTGCCTTAAAGCACGAGACCGCCATGCCGGTGCTCGCTTTGTTGATTGCCTCCGGCGCCTGCGTGGCGCTGGTGATGGCGCGAATTGCCTCAACGGGCAACCTGCGTTACAGCTTCCTGACATGGAACCTGTTCCTGGCCTGGCTGCCGCTGATCTTTGCGCTGCTGGCTTGCGAGCGCTATCAAGGCGCCGCGCGGTGGAACCTGGCTTTCGTGAGCCTGGCTGGCGCATGGCTGTTGTTCTTTCCCAACGCGCCCTACATCTTCACGGATTTGATTCACCTTAATTCCCGCCATCTCGGCCATTTCTGGGTGGATCTAGTGCTGATCCTGCTCTGCGCGGTCACGGGACTGGTGCTGGGTTTCCTATCCCTTTACCTGATGCAGTCGGTGGTGGAGCGGATGTTCGGCCGGGCGGTGAGCTGGCTGTTTATCTGCGGGGTGGCGGCGTTGAGCGGATTCGGTATTTATCTGGGCCGCTTCATGCGCTTCAACAGCTGGGACGTGCTGTTCAAGCCACGACAGGTCTATCACGGCATTGGCAGCTGGGTTGCCGATCCCCTGGCCAATTCCACCTCCTTTGTCTTTCCCATCCTCTTCGGCGCATTCCTGTTCCTCTCCTACTTGATGCTCTTTGCGTTAACGCATTTGCGACCCGCGCAGGCGATGGCACTGCCGCGGAGAAACGAGCAGGCCGCCGCGATTTGACATTCCTGGTCCGCTGAACCCCGGGTTTGGCCTATTCGACGCGAATCTCCTGTCGCTCGGTCAAACAGCGGGTTGGCGGTGGAAATCCAGGCTTGAGCTCTGGCGCCGCCCGGATACCTTAACCTCATGCCGATTTACGAGTTTCATTGCGCTAACTGCGAGCAAGACAGCGAAATCCTGGTACGTTCCACACGTTGGAAGGGGACCAAGTGCCCGCAATGCGGCTCGGCTAAACTCTCCAAGAAGCTCTCGGTCTTCGCTTCCTCGGTGGCCAGCCCGACCAGCGCCGCGCCGGCGTGCGACGGCAAGGGCGGCGGTGGTTGCGGATGCTGCTGCGGCGGCGGCAAGCATCATCACTGATCCCGTTAACCCGCCACTTCCCGGGCGGTGATCGCCCGCAAATCCGGCACCGCCCAGTCGGGCTGGTGCGCTTCGAGCTCTTCCAGCCGGCTTCCCCCGGTCGCCACCGCCAGCACTTTGGCGCGGATGGCCCGTCCGCACCGGATATCGTTGGGGGTATCTCCCACCACCAGCACTTCGTCTCCGCGCAGTTCGGTGCCGAGCAGGCGGCTGCCGCGCTGCTGCGCCACGGCGGCAATCCGATCGCGCTCTTCGTGGTCGTCGCCGAACGCGCCTGTCTCGAATGCGTCCCACATCTGGAAGTGGCGCAGTTTGATTTCGGCGCCCAGCCGGATGTTGCCCGTCAGCAGGCCCAGCAACGGCGCGTGCGGCAGCGCCTGCAGCTCGCGCAGGAATTCCCACACGCCCGGACAGACCGCGGTCTTGCTCTCGCGCAGAATATGGTCCAGGCAGAACACGTAGCGCT
This sequence comes from Candidatus Paceibacterota bacterium, assembly GCA_035452965.1. NCBI lineage: Bacteria > Bacillati > Minisyncoccota > Minisyncoccota bacterium. Next base: position 60,109 of record DAOTCE010000021.1, read on the forward strand.
GGAAGAACCGGGTGAAGTTCTCCGGCGTCGGCGCGATCTGGTGGAATCCGAAGAATTCGCGCACCAGGCCGGTGTCGGTGCGGCCCGGGAACTGCAACCGTTCGAAACCGTCCACCGTGTTGAACTCGGAGGCGAACGTCTCGGCAAACGCCCGCACCCCCGCGCCGCCCGTGCGGATCAGCGTGCCGTCAATGTCGAATAGAACCAACCGAATCATGCGCCGGGACAATAAGCCGCTCCACCGCTCGAGGCAACGACATCCCCGGCCGATGTCAGCGGCGGAGCCGCTCGCTACCGTTTCCGGTTAAAGCTCGCCTGGGAGTACTTCTGCCGCGCGAGCGCGAGGGTGCATTCGGCGAGGCGGGCGTCCGGCGTGTATGGCTCCCACTGCACGCCCGGCGCCGAGCGAACCGCCTCGCACATGGCTCGTTCCCAATCCGATCGGGCGAAGCAGAAGCCCCGGGGCTGGACCGATCCCTGAATTAGCAAGCCGTCGCGGGTGCGGCGCTGGGCCGCGCCGGCGAGCTTCCGGCCACCGCAGAGCAAATCGAACCGCTCGTGGCCCTGGAAGCACTGGCCGGGGAGGCTCTTGCTGCACACGGGCGCCAGTTCGGTTGCGAGGTCAAGCCGGGTGAAGGCGGTGCGAATCCACTCGTGCACGCGCCGGTAACTTTCGGTGGCGCTGAGGCCATACCAGTCGTGAACTGGGGGGAAAATGAGGCTGTAGGTCCAATCCGCGTCGTGCGGCACCAGGCCGCCGCCGGTGGGGCGCCGCACCAGCGGGCGCAGCGGCGTCAGGCGTTCGATCAGGGTGTGTTTCTGAAAGTAGCCGAACGACGCGGCGGGCTCGGACCAGGCGTAAAAGCGCAGCACAGGCTGGCCCAGCCGCGGCGCGGCGTGCAACAGGGCCTCGTCCAGGGCCATGTTGAAGGCCGCGTCGCCCGGGCCGGATTGGAGGAGGTACCAGGGCTGCCGGGTCATCGCATTGGAGGGTCAGGCATGTCTGAGCACGCCGATTCGCGGGCAGAGCGGCTTGATTTCACAGGCGGCACAGTCGGGTTTGCGGGCATCGCAGCGGCGGCGGCCATGCCAGATCAGCCAGTGACTCAGCATCGTCCACTGCTCCTGTGGCACCAGGGCCATGAGGTCCTGCTCGATCTTCTCCGGGGCCGTCTCTTTGGTGAGCCCGAGCCGCTGGGACAGCCGGGCGACGTGCGTATCCACCACCACGCCGCAGCTGATATTGAAGGCATTGCCGAGCACGACATTGGCGGTCTTGCGGCCCACGCCGCCCAGTTGGGTCAGTTCCTCCATCGTGCGCGGGACCTGGCCCTTGTGCTTTTCCACCAGGGCCTGGCAACAAGCCTTAATGCTTTTGGCCTTGTTGCGAAAGAAGCCGGTGGTCTTGATGTCCCGTTCCAGTTCGGCCTGCGGCGCGCGCGCGTAATCGGCCGCGGAGCGATACTTGGTAAACAGCCCAGCCGTGACGAGATTGACGCGCTTGTCGGTGCACTGGGCCGAAAGGATCGTGGCGATCAGCAGTTCCAGCGGGCAGGTGTGGTTCAGTTCGCAATGGGCGTCCGGGTGGGCCTGCTTCAGGCCGGCGATGATTGCCTGGAGCCTGGCCGTTTTGGCGTCTTTGGTTTCACGAGGCATGTCTGGTTTGAGGCTAGACGCACTAAACCCCGGCAGCAAGCTGCTGCCGGGGTGACGTGATCAACTCTGCGGGCAGAGAGTTACTGAGGCGTGTCAGCCGGTTTCGCCGCGGCATCGGCTGGAGCCGCCGGCGCCGGGACCGCCGTTTCAACCTTCGCCGGCTCCTTGGTGCAGCACCACCGCGGTGTGGGGATGCACCCCTGCTTGAGGAGGAAGAAGGCGGCCACCGCCAGCAGGATGAGCACCACGATGATCTTTGGCCACGGGCTCTTCTTTTCGGCGAATGGGTCGACCAGGTCCCGCTGCGAGCCGGGCGGCAACGCGGCAACACCGGTGAGCGCCCCGCCGAACGGCACGTTCATCTTCGCCTTGGCGTTCACAGCCCAGCCGTTGGCGTCCAGGATGGGGCCGAGGTTGCGCCGTCGCAGCTTCAGCCACGCCATGATCATTGAGGGCGCGGAAATGGCCAGCAGGATGATGATAATGACCAATGGGATCTGCCACCACGGCAAGCCGACGATCTTGCCGAAGATGCCGCCCAGGGCGGCCAGCAAGGTGGTCAGCACCAGGCCGATGGCCGCGAGTGTGCCGGTGTCAAACTTCGTCTTGGGCGGTTCCGCCGGTTTGGGCAATTCGCCGCCGGCTGTCGCCTTGGCGGCTGCCGCCAGTTTGGCGTCGGAGGCCGCGTCCGCTGCGGCGGCGCGTTTGGCCACCTGCTCTTCGATCATTCGCACCAGCTTTTTGTACGGTGCAAAGAACGCCTGCCGGATGCTGATCGGGTTGTCAATGATCTTGGTGATCGTCGCGTCCCAGTCACGGCCCTTGCGATCGAAGAAGATGCCGTTCCGGCCGACCATGAGGTTGTCGGAGTCGCCTCCGGTGAAGGCGGCAACGATCTGCATTTTTTCGCCCGTGCCCTTGCGATAGCAATCGCAATAGGCAAGGTAGGTGCCCGCCAGCGCCGCCATGGCGGCGTGTTTGCCGGCGTCTTCGACCGTGAGGCACAGATCGCAGCTCCGCTGATCCAGGTAGAGGGTGCCGGCCTGGAAGATGGCCTTGTTCTTGCGGCCGTAGAAGTCGCTGAAGGAAACAAAGTTGTGGCAGAGCTGGTTGAGGTCGCGGTGGTAGTGCGCCAGGCGGTTGAGGCCGACCACGGCCTGGGCATTGCCTTCCTCCGCTTTGTCCTTGGCGATGAGCGCGGTGAGCGTTTCCTTCGCCTTGCCGGCCAGGATTTCCCGCACGCGCTTCACGCCGATTTTCTCGACCGATCCGCCCGCCTTGCTGCCCGTCCAGGCCTCGAAGGCGCCCAGCTTGGCGAGCAGCGCGGCCCAGTCGGCTTCCGTGAGCGAGGCTCGCTCTCCGAGGATAGGCTTAACCGCGGCGGCCTGGAAAGTGGCCATCGCGCCGGCCCAGGCCGGGTTAATCCCTTGCGTGAGGGGCAGCGGCTTGTTGGCGCTGATTTGTGCGAGCGGGAAACCGGCGATGTCCGCATTCGCGGCGGTCAGGTCCTTGGCGCCCAAGGCGAGGAACTCCTTCTCGTCGCGATTCAGCGCGTTGACGGAGCGCGGGTCGAACGCTGCCAGCCGGCAGCGGGCGAAGTAGTCATCCACTTTCGCTTTGACCGCTTTGACGGCAGTGGCGGCGGCTTCGGTGCCCGGACCGAGCGGCAGCAGCGCGGCATTGCCTTCGGCCTTTTTCCACCAATCGGAGTAGGCTGCCGCGTCGGTGAAGAACTGGTCCACTTTGGCCTGGTTGATGCCCGGCTTGCCGCTTGCGTCCAGGACCGACCCGAGGCACTCAATGATATCGTTGATGACGGCCTTGGTGGCGTCGTCGCCGGCTGAGTCCGCGGGCACAATGCCGTCGCCGTTAAAAGGTTTGGCGGCGAAGACCTGGGCGGCGGCGGCGGCTTCCTCGACAGTAATCTCCGCGGATTCGGCCTTGCCCAGGACCTTCCTCGCGAAGTTGGCGATCAGCGTGCCTTCGGCGGTGGTATCATTGATGGCGGCCGGTCGGAGCGTGGGCGAGCTTCTTAGCAGGTCGTCCGGGTTCCTGAGCAGGTTGCCGGCCCACTTGACCGCCGCGATGAGTTCCGGCGCGCGGACGCGCCCGTCTTTGTCCGTGTCAATCAAGGCCAGGGTTTCTTTGTCGAACTCGAGTCCTGAAGTCGGGCAGGCCAGGGCCACCCACAGCTTGAGGTCGAGTTGGTCAATCGCCAACAGGTCCGCGCCGGTATCAAGCTTGACCTGGTCAAAGCCGCCGGCCCTGAAGAATCTCCATGTATGATTTGTGCTCATAGTATTTGGTTTTTTGTGCTATCTAAGTGACATCTGCTTCGCAAACTGAACCTGGACTTCCACGCCGGGATTGTGACCGAATCCGAAGCAAGTGACAACCACTAATCGTGGGCTTGATCAGCCGGGGGCGCGTCTAACCGTGGCCACGCAGGCTGCTGAGGATTGAGGCTGGCTACACCAACTCGGGCTCTTCGATTTCGCGCGGCGGCGCCAACAGGGGCGTGCCGTCGCTCGCCTCGGGATACTCGAAAATCCTGCCCTCGTAGTTTCTTATCACCACGCGCTCGGCGTTGCGGCTAAGCACGTATTCCGGCGTCACTGGCACCTTGCCGCCGCCGCCGGGGGCGTCAATCACGTATTCCGGCACGGCGTAGCCGGTCGTGTGCCCGCGCAGGTTCTCCATAACCTCCAGCCCCTTGCGGACGCTGGTGCGCAAATGGGCCGAGCCTGCAATCAGGTCGCACTGGTAGAGGTAGTAAGGTTTCACGCGGCAGAGCAGCAGCTTCTGCACGTGCGCCTTCATCACCGCCGGATTGTCATTCACATTCCGCAGCAGCACCGACTGGTTGCCCAGCGGAATGCCCGCGTCGGCCAGTCGCCCCAGGGCTTCGCGCGCCTCAACCGTCAACTCCCTTGGGTGATTGGAGTGGATGCTGACGAAGAGCGGGTGATATTTGCGGAACATGGCGCATAGCTCCGGGGTGATGCGCTGCGGCAGGAAGATCGGGATGCGCGTGCCGATCCGCAGGAACTCCACGTGCGGGATGGCGCGCAGCCGGCTCAACAGATGTTCCAGCTTGTCGTCGCTGAACAGGAGCGGGTCGCCCCCGCTCAGCAGCACGTCGCGCACTTCCGGATGGAGCCGCACGTAGTCAATCTGCCGGTTGAATTCGGGGTGGAAGTCGTAGCCGCTGGCGTTGCTCACGAGGCGCGACCGGGTGCAGTAGCGGCAATACGCCGCGCACCGGTCGGTGACCAGGAACAGCACCCGGTCCGGATACCGGTGCACCAGCCCGGGCACGGGCGAATGGGAGTCCTCCCCGCACGGATCGCTCATCTCCCAGGGGGCGACGTGCGTTTCCGCCACGCGCGGGATGACCTGCCAGCGAATAGGGCAATTCTCGTCCGCCGGGTCAATGAGGTTGAAGAAATAGGGCGTGATGGCCAGCGCCAGCTTGTGGTTGGCCAGTCTCGCGCCGGCGATCTCCTCCGGCGTGAGCGTCGGCATCAGGCGTTCGAGCTGCTCGACGGTGGTAATCCGATGCTTGAGTTGCCAGTGCCAGTCGTTCCAATCCGCGTCCGGCACGTTGGCCCAGAAGCCCCGCCCGGCCGGGCGGAACTCTTTGAGCGTGCCTGTCGCGCTACACGAGGGAGGCTCGTCGCCGTTCTCCGATGACATCTTACGGTGCATTTTTCCCCTAAAATCGGGTAAGCGCACTATAAATTTGATCACGCACCTGTCAAGCGACCCGCTGGGAAGGCTGGGAGGCTGAAGGGTGGCGTTTGCGGGTTGGATAACTTGCTGCAAATCAGGCTTCGGCTGCCGGGCGCGCCCCCACTGCTACGGAATTCGCCACGGGACGGGTCCTGGACGGCCATGAGACGGCCACTAGACGGCCACTAGACGGCCATGTGACGGCCAGGAGGTCGGCCAAGGGACGGCCAGCACCCGGGCAGAGGATGGCCGCCTGGGCGGATTAGAGCGCATGGGCAGGGTAGTTCAATGGGTAGCGACCCTTTCCGGGTATTGGGGAGGCCTTTCGAGGATGGGAGGTCTGCGTTAGGCTGCTGATTATTCGCAACTCATTACTGCTGCGGTATTTACGATGTAATTGCCCTCCAGGAGGGCCCTTTTTGGGTGGGTTTGGATGTAAGTGGCTTGAAAACAGCATGTTACGCCAAAAATCTGCGGCGATGTCAAGGTTGTATCTACGGTGTGGAGACGGTGAGGATACGGTGAGGATACGGTGAGACTCCCTTGTGGGCGGCTGGCTGCTGACCCGTGTTGCCGAACGGAATCGCCGGGTTGCCAACCGGGGGGTGTGTTATTTCCGCGATTTTTGGCTCCGGGGCTGGGTATCCGGGCCTCAGCCTGACCGGCCATGGGTGCTCTTGCCTGTTGTCCCCAGTACTGGTGACTGGCGGGGGACAGTGGGTCTGGTATGGTTATGGCGTGTTAACGATGTCAGTGTGTGGCATCGGTTGAGAATTTAAAATTGTTCTCAGTGTAGAATGTGGCAGAAAGGCCGGGTGCGCAGCCCGGCCTTTCTGTTTCTTCATGGCGGCAACGTCACCTCCCCGTCTGACCGGTCGAACCCCCTTGGTGCGCGGACAATCGCCGGGGAAATTGCAGAACTGTTTGACTCAGACCAATAGGGGCGCATGCTCAAACGATGAAACCGCTATCGGAATGCCGGCTTTATGCCTTTGTGGATACCGCTTACCTGCACGGAAGGACGCCGGCGGTGGTCGCGCAGCAACTCTGCGACGGCGGCGCGGACTTGGTCCAACTCCGCGCCAAGCTCTCTCAGCCTGACGAGGTGCGGCGCATGGCCGAGGAGATCCTGCCTGTGACGCAGCGGGCAGGAGTCGGCCTGGTGATCAACGATTATCCGGCGCTCGCCTGGGAACTGGGCGCGGAGTTCTGCCACCTGGGGCAGGAGGACTTCTTTGGCGCAGGCTATACCGAGGTTTCTCAGCTCGCGACTGGAAGCGGCCCTGATGGAATGCTGGCGGAGGGGAAGCGGGCCGGCAACGCCCGAGTCAGGATTGGACTGAGCACAGCCGCGCCGGAACAGGCTCGGCGGGCGGAGGCGGCAGGGGCGGATTATTTGGGCGTCGGGCCGGTGTTTCCGACCGGCACCAAGCCATCGGCCAGGGCGGTGACGCTCGAGTATGTGCGCTGGGCAGCGGCGAACGTCCGCGTTCCGTGGTTCGCGATTGGTGGAATCAATCTGGAGAATGTGCGCGACGTGCTGGCCGCAGGCGCCACGCGCGTCTGCGTGGTGTCGGCGATTCTCAACGCGGGTGACCTTGCCGCCACTTGCCGCAGGTTCAAGGCCCACCTTTGTGCGGCTCGCTCCGAAGGGTGAAAGCGCCGGCAGAATGGCCTGCCAACGCCGATCAGAACTCAACTACGAGATCCCGGGGGCTGGCTTCGTTGGTGAAGCGAAGCCACAGCAACCGATCCGCGGAGGAGTAGTGATGATCCGCCAGTGGCTGCCCGGCGAGCGTGACGGACCGCGGAGCCGCCGGCGCGCGCAGCAGCACGACGGCAGGGGTGTTGACCACTCCTTCCACTGCCAGTGAGAGCGAGCGCCGGGTGGCCTTTGTCGGCAGGGCTTTGCACGCCGAGGCGAGCACACGCGGATCGCGGCCGCGCACGGCTTCGACGTCCAGCAGAAAGAAGCGGGAGCCTGGCGTGAGGGCGACTGATTGCCGGACGCGCAGCTCGGAGTCGAAGAGGTTTATCCAGCGGCCACGAAGGGTCCGGGGCGGGCCTGCGACCGACTCATCCAGGCCCGCGGCGATGACATACGGGCCGCGGCGCAGGAGCAGGTAGTTGGTCTCGCGCCATTTGAGCCGGGCGCGGGCGGCAGCTTGTTTCACCGTGGCGACCAGGCGCGCGTCTCCCGCGGCGCTCGTGGCCAAGGCGGCGGGGTTTTCACGCATCCAGATGACAGCGCCTTTGCCGACGGGCATGAGGTGTGAACCGTGGCCGCCGCTGTTAGTCGGGGCCAGGTTGGGTGAAGAAGAAGTGCGCCGACTGACGTCGGCGGCTACGAGGGTTAGTTGTTCGAAGAGATGCTCGCGCGGGGTGCGGTAATGGCGGCCATCGCTGTTCCACCACTCGCGGACGGTGTTATAGGGGTCAGCGTCGTCATCGCAGACGACCAGCACGCCGCCGCGCTTGACCCAGGCGGCGAGCGACTGGTGCACCTCGGGGCTGAGCGGCTTCTGGCCGTGGTAGGAGAGGAGCAGGACGCGGAAGCCCTTGAGGTAATCCGGCAGAGTCAGATTCTCGAGTTGCACGGGCGTGAGCGGCATGCCGCGCTTGAGCAGCGGCAGGGCCAGGCCGTAAATGTGGCTGAGGTGGGGGTCGCTGGGGGTCGGTTCGCCGCGCTGGAACATCAGCGAGTCACTGACGATCAGGCCGATGCCGGTGGTGCCACAGTCCCACTCGAGGCGGTGTTGGTTCATGTCATTGAGCGCCTGGCAGACCGTCTGCACCTCGGTGGCGTAGGCCGGGGGCATGGGCTCGCGCTCGCCCGGTTTGCCGGGCTTCGGATACTGGCCGCCGAACACGCGCTCCGGCCAGGGCGCGACTTCGAAGCGCCACACGTCGGGTTGAAGCAGAGAGGCAACCATGGTGGATTCCCAGTTGACGCGGTAGTCGGTCCAGTCGTGGTCGGGGTTGTCCTCGACGGGGTCGTTGAGGAACCAGAGATGGCGGCCGGTGCCGCGGACGAGATTCATCATGGCGCCGTATTCCAGGAAGGCGGTTTCGAAGGTGCGCTCGCGCAGTTGGCCGCGGAACAGGTTCGGGGTGCGGGCGGTGCCGGTCCAGACCTGGGCGATGTAGCCGTCGCAGCCGTTGAGGCGCGCGAGGCTGGATTCGGGGCTGACGATGCGCCAGTGGGCGTAGCTGAGCAGGCTGTGTGATGGGACATAGCACCGCACACGCCGGCCGGTGCGGCGGTTGTAGTCCTGCACATGGTCGAACACCTGCTGCAAGGCGCGCCGGTAGAGGTAATACTTGAGCCTGGAGGAACGCCACTGGGCATCCACGGAAGTATGCGGCGGCTGCCAGTCCTCGCGATAGTGGTTCCGCCACTCGCGTTTGAAGCCTTCCGAATAGCCGCCGTGAACCCAGAACTCCGGCTCTTCCAGGTGGATCGCCTCAGCCCCGGCATCGAGCGCGCGCTGGACGCCCTGGCACAGGAATCGCCCGTAGTTTGTCCCGGGGCACATGTAGTAAACATCGCCTCCGTGGCTGATCTTGTTCCCCGCCCGATCCGTCTGGGCGTCGTCCTCGTGGTTGACGCCGTCGAACCGCCCGTAGAGGTAATCCTGGTAGTTGCCCCAGGAGACGCCTGTCATGACGTGAATGCGGTAGCCGCGGTCCCGCCACGTCTGGATGCGTTGCGGGAGACCGGGGTCCACGCCGTAGGCAATGGCCACATCCGAGCGCAGGTTGGCGATGGCGCTCCACGGCGCCGCGGTCTGGAAGCAGGTGCGCTCGAGGTGCTGTTGAGGGTCGAGTGGGAAGGGAGGAGGTGCGTCTGCGGCAAAGACGGTGGATGCTGCCAACAGGATGGCCGAGCGGATCAGTGCCGGGGGCAACATGGGGATTTGATTCGTCACGCCCGGACAGCATTCACCGTAGCTGCCACCTCTGCAAGCCTGGTGTGCGGCTCCGGACGGGCGCAGTAGTCTATCGTTCCGGTTCGGCAGGCTTCCGGGCGGGTTGCAGGCGCAGCATGGCGGCGGCGTAGCGGCGGCCGAACTCGCGCTGGGAGGAGGCGTCGAAGTGTAGCTGGTCGCCTTTGTGGTTCAGGCCTTTGGAGGGGGCGCAAGCGGTGGCGGGGACTTTGTCAGGAAGCGCAGCGAGGGCGCCGTTGACGACGCGGGCATAGGGCGATTTGTCCGGACCACGGTCATAGAGGAACTCGCCGATCTGACCCACAACCACGGGCAACCCGGGAGCGGCAAGGTCGGCGCGTATGTCCTGGATCATCCCGGCGAGGCGTTCGCCGTAGGTATTAGCATTCGTGGCTGTGCCGGAGTCGCTTTCCCCCTGGTGCCAGAGAATCCCCTTCAGCGTGCCATCGCGCGCCGCCAGTTTGGCTCGGTGGACCGCATTGGAGTACAAGTCGCCGCCGTGCTGCCAGCGTTTCAGCGCTGTGCCGCCGACCGCGCACGGAACCAGGCCGATCGTCGCGCCAGGGGTCTTCTCGGCCATGGCCTTGCCGAAAGCCAGGCCCGGCCCCACGCCGAGCATCTGCGGCTTGTCGCGCGTGATCGGCTCGACGGCAGCTTCCCACCGGTTCGCGAGACTGAAGACCAGCACGCGCGGATGAGGTGTTATGTCCTCGGCGCCGAGTTTGCCGCGCCCGGCCATGTTGGACTGGCCCATGAGCAAATAAAGGTGGAGTTTCTCCTTTGCCGGGAGTTGCGGCGGGGTCGAGTCGCTGGTTGTTTGGGCATCGAGGGCGACAAGGGCGGAGCAGAGCGCGAACGCGGACAGCGCGGGGATCTCAAGTGAATTATTCATTGGGTTGAACGAGGATAAACGGCGGCATTGGGCAGTCGAGCGTATCGGCAATCGCCCGCAGGAGTTCGGCCTCCATTTCCTGGATGACGCCGTCTGCGGCCACCGTTTGCGCGCAGGCATTGAGCACGCTCTTCTTGATCTGCGGCACCGCCTGGCAGAGCCGGTTCAAGGCGGCGTCCACTTGCGCCAGATCGCAGTCCGCCTCAGGCAAGCGGCGAAGTTCCACCTGTGCGGCGTAGCTGAGCGGCTGCGCGCCCTGTTGGAAAGCAAATTGGACTTTGTCTGGGGCGTCCTGGCCGAGGCACGCCAGCGCCGAGAGTAGGATGGCGCAATCCCCCACCAGCGGTTTGAGCGCATAATACTGAATGACCGGCTTGCGGGCCGGGAGGAAATGCGGTTCCAGGTGGCGCACGACGATCTTTTGCAGCACGTATTCGAAGAGGTCAATCTCGCTGTCGCTCTCGACCAACTTTCGCACCGCTGCGCGGAACTGCTGGAATTGCCGCGGCGATAGCTGGCAAAGCCCCGGCAGCGCGAAGTCAACCAGGGGCAGTTTGGCGTAGGTTGGCATAGCCCGCACCTCCGGCAGCACGCGAAGCGTTTCCTGAACCACGGCGGCAGAGGTCGTCGTGGTTAGTTCCTCGAGTTGCTTGTGGCGGACCGCTTCGTCGTCGCTCAGCAAAAGGGCGTAAATCAGGGTGCTGGCGCCAAGGCTTTCCCGCGCGGCGGACTGCAGATTTGTCGGGATGCCGGAGCGCCTCTCCTCGGCGTAGCGGAGATGGGCGGGAGTGGGCTTGCCCGCGTTGACCAGGACCGTTTGTGAGACAGTTGCCGGTGTTGTGAGTTCTGCCAGCCCTCGTTGCGCGTGCGGCAGGCCCGGGAATGGGAACGGAATGGGTGAGCCCTGCGGTTTGGCTGAGGCCGGCGGAACGGCCGCCTCCGCTGTGGCGAGGCTGACGCGCGGGAAACGTCCATCGAAGTCCGGATCAATGGCCCGGATGCGTTCGGCCAGCGGTGGATGTGTGTCCAGCAGGTGGAAGAACGACTTGCCCATGCCGTTGCCGAAGAACATGTGGCTGGCTTCGTCGGCATGCGCCGCTTTGAGCTTCGATCCCAATTCCAACCCGCCGATCTTCTTCAGCGCGCCGGCCAGGCCCGCCGGGTTGCGCGTGAACTGCACTGACGAGGCGTCCGCGAGAAACTCACGCTCCCGGCTGACGGCGGCTTGGATGAGCCGGCCAAACACCACGCCGATCCAGCCAATCAGCAGCAGTGCCAGGCCGAGCAAGGGGAGTGGATTCTTCCGGCCTCTGGTTTGCAGAAGTATCCGGCCCACCACAGTCAAGCACAGGATGCCAAAAATGATGCCCATCAGGCGCAGGTTGAGCCGCATGTCGCCGTTGAGGATATGGCTGAACTCGTGGCCGATGACGCCCTGCAGCTCATCGCGAGTGAGCAACTTCATCGCGCCGGCGGTGACGGCGACAACGGCGTCGCTGCTCGAGTGGCCGGCGGCGAAGGCATTGATGCCTCTTTCGTCGGGCAAGAGGTAGATCTGCGGCACCGGAAGGCCGGCGGCGAGGGCCATTTCCTCGACCACGTTCCGCAGTTTGCGTTCGTTCGGGTCGGTGGTGGTCGGGCTGACAATCCTCCCGCCCAGCATCGTGGCAACGGCGCTGCCGCCCTGGGCCAACTCCATGGTTTTGAAGGCGCTGCCCAGGCCAATAACCGCGAGTGTGCCCGCGGCAGCCCCGAGCAGAAGCTGCGGATGCCACAAAACCATGCGGGCCTCCTGACCGTAACCTTGGTGGTGGCCGGTGCCGAGACCGGCGAAGACCACCAGCACGGCAGCATAGACCGCCGCGATCAGCAGCGCCACGCCGAGAATGAAGTAGATGACGAGGAGCCTGGTATTCTGGCGGGCTCGATCCTGTCGCTCGAAGAAGTCCATTGCCAATCTCCAATCGCCAATTGCCGATCGGTAATCGGCATTGGGCATGTCAGAAGCTGACCTTCGGCGCTTCTTTCTGTTCCGGCTTCTCGATGACGAACAACTCGGCCGGTCCGAAGTTAAACGGTCCGGCAATCAAGTTGGTCGGGAAGGTCTCGCGTTTGGTGTTATAGCTCATCACGGCATCGTTATACGCCTGCCGGGCAAACGCCACCTTGTTTTCGGTCGAGGTGAGTTCTTCCATCAGGGTCAGCATGGTCGTGTTGGCCTTCAAGTCCGGGTAGGCTTCGGCCAGCGCGAAGAGCCGGCCCAGCGTGCTGGCCAGGGCAGTTTCCGCGCTGGAGAGCTGCTTCATGGCTGCGGCGTTGCCGGGATTCTGCGCGGCGCTCAGGCTGGCCGCGGAGGCGGCGTTGCGGGCCGCCACGACGGCCTCGAGCGTGCCACGCTCGTGCTTGAGGTAGCCCTTGGCGGTCTCGACGAGGTTAGGGATCAAGTCATAGCGCCGCTTGAGCTGCACGTCAATTTGCGCGAACGCGTTCTTGAAGCGATTGCGCAGCGCCACCAGCGCATTGTAGGTGACGACGAACCACATCAGAATGAAGAACACCGGCAGCGCCAGCACAATGAACAGTATGATCAAACTTGTATGCATTATAAGAGTCCTTTCGTTTCTCTTGTAACAGCTAGGCCAAACGGCCATGTCCGGCAATTACAAAGTATGGGCAAGAGTGGAACGCGCCATTCCTTAGCAAATAGAGGGCGGGTTCTCCGAAAACCGCCGTCCCCCGGCGCTCGCGGCGAGGGCGCCCCGGGCGCCGGTGCGCTCATTTGCAGAAAAGTCTTGCCGCCTCCGTTCCAAGCCGCCATGAGTGGGCGCGATGCGCATCGCCCGGTTGCCCGCCCTTGAAATGCGGGTCCATGAAGCTCGAATTCCCTTGAATGAATTCGACCACGTGGGAGATAACGCGTGGGGGGTACTCTTGCGCTGAAGCCTTCCAGGCGCGAGATCACAAGAACCTATGAACCTGAAAACTCTGCCTCACACCCGTTCCTGTTTCGTTTGCGGTGAAGCCAACCCGGCCGGATTGAACCTGCGCTTTGAGACGGATGGGCGCCGCGTTCAAACCCGGTTTGTCCCGCGCGCGGAGCATGTTGGTTTCCGGCAGACCGTCCACGGCGGGTTGATCGCTACGTTGCTCGATGAAATCATGGTCTGGGCGTGCGCGGTGCGGACGAAACGCTTCGCCTATTGCGCCGAGTTGAAAGTGCGCTTTATCCGGCCGGTCCGGCCCAATGAAGCCTTGGTTGCCACCGGCGAGTTGGTCTGCAACCGGCGGGACAAACTGTTCGAGGCCGGAGCCGAGCTGAGAAACAAAAATGGGGAGACCCTGGCCACCGCCACCGGGAAGTACTTCCCTGTAAAACAGGCAGACCTGGGACAGATGGTGACGGATTTTGTGGATGATCCCGGCTGGCTATTTGAACCGCAGGACCAGGAAACGGTTAAACCGGGGGCATAGGCGGTTGGGGAACTCCCGGGTCTGCGTGGTGCCGGCTGACCGAGTTGCCACCGGTCACGTACACGGCTCCTGGACGGTCACCTCGCGTGCAGCGTAATGTGCCGGCGATCCAGAGTGCTTCCTTCCTGCAGCGACAGTTGTGCCAGCGCCTCATTGTAGTCGGCCAGAGCGCGAATTTCAGCCGACCGCGCCGCGGTGAGGTCCCTCTGTAGCTGCAACACGAAGAAACTGGTGCTCTTGCCGTTCTCCAGTTTCTTCTGTTCGGCTTCCAGGGCGGCCTCGGCATAGAGTCGCGCTTCCCGCGTGGCATCCACCCTTTGGAAGCTGGTTCGCGTAACAGCGATCGCATTCTCGATCGTGATCATGACCGTCTGCTCCAATTGCTTCAACTGCAGCACGAGCTGCTCCCGGGTGGCTTTGGACACTTTGTAGGTGTTCCGCGCGCCGGTGTTGCCGATGGGAAAAGTCAATTGCGCACCCCCGCTCCAGAAGGGGTTGTCCCGGCTTCGGAATTGGGCCAGGGAGTCGGGCATGTTGGGGCTGGACGCGCGGTAACCCGCCGTGCCGACAAGGTCCAATTGGGGCAGCAATTGGTTTTTTTGATAACGCACGATGTAACCCTGCTTCTCCAGGTTCAGCTTCTGCTGTTGCACGTCGGGACGCAAGGTCAGTCCCCTGCGCCAGCTTTCCTGCAAGTCGAAGGTCTCCGGCACCGCGATCAGCCGTTCCCCGGGTTCAATGGAAACATCCTGCCACTTGCCGTAATCGTCGCTGAGCAGATTCTTCAGCACCCGCTGCTGGGTGTCCCGGGTGCCCTGCGCGGCCAGGAGATCGGCCCGGCTGCTGGCAACCTGGGACTCGGCCTGCTTCTCGTCCAGCGGCGCCAGTGCGCCGAGCTCCACCCGCTTCCTGTTCTCCGCCAGCAAACGCTCGGCCAGTTCCAGGGCGCTCTGCTGCACCTTCACGTTCTCCTGGGCAAAAATCACCTCATAGTAGGCCTGTTCCACGGCGGTGATCGTCGTCATCAACTGGTTGCGCAGGTCCTCTTCGGTAATCTTGAGGTTCTTCTTGTCCAGCAGGATCTGCAACCGGGTGCTGTCAATCCAGAAATTCTTCAGCAACGGCTGCCGCAACTGCATGAACCCGACATTGCCGGAGAAGTCCTGGAATGAGGTTCGCGTCGCCAGGACAACATCCGGACGGGTTCCATAGGTATCCTGAAAGCTGGAGCCAACGCTGTAATTAAGTCCCCAGGGAAGCAATCCGGAGAACCCCAAAGCGAGTTTGTTATTGTCGGCTTCGGTGCCCGTAAAAGGCCGGCCTTGCTCGTCGTAACCGCCGGGCGACCGGGAATAATCATGCCCGCCGGAGAGGTTGAAGACGGGTTCGTAATCCCCATAGTTGGCGCTGAGCGTATAGCCCGCCAGTTCGGGATTGTAGCGCTTGATCTGCACATCGAAGTTGTGACCCAAAGCAACTTCAACGCAGTCTATCAGCGCCATCTTGCGGACTTCAGGAGCATTCGTCTGCGGCAGTGCCGCGACAGTTGTCCCGAGCAGGAGTAACAGAATTCCTGGAAATCTCATCACGCGCATAACTTGCGGATTCTGCCGTCTTTCGTCAATTAAACCTCGTTCACCGGCGTTCATTTGTCGGCTATTTGGGAATCTTCTGAAGTGCTTTCGAGCTAACGGTTGTTCCGCAACGCAAAGGCACAGTGCTTCCGCCTCTCAACGCGAGACACAGGCAATCTCCGATGGCCCTCGGTTTCTGCGGCAAAATTGGAGCGAGCGAAGGGATTCGAACCCTCGACACTCACGTTGGCAACGTGATGCTCTACCAGGCTGAGCTACGCTCGCTTCCAAATAGGCTGGGACAAGCTACGGAAATTCCGGCTGAACGCAAGCCCCCTTTTGCACAATTCTTCTGCCCAAATCCGCGGCGCGAGTCCGGATCGCTCTTCCCTGCGCGCTCCTTGCCTTCCCTGACGGCGCGCGTCTCCACGGGGCCCGGCTCGGCTTTGGCGGGGAATATCCTGTCTAACGGTTAGGCAGGATGAAACGGGCTTTGAAGCCTCGCGCCCCTGGGATATACTGCAATGCGACTTATGAGACTAAGCTGCAGTTCACAAGCGCAGGCCGCTGCCGATCGCGGGAAGTGCTCTCGCGCGGCGCCGGCAGGGGCCGGTTTTACGCTGATCGAGCTGCTGGTGGTGATCGCCATCATCGCCATTCTGGCGGCGTTGTTGCTGCCGGCGCTGGGCAAGGCCAAGGAGCGCGCCTTGCGGGTCAATTGCGTGAGCAACCTCAAGCAGATTGGCCTGGGAATCAACATGTACAGCGCGGAGTCCAATGACTTTGTTCCCCTGATTTCCTGGGATCATGACTGGCCGCTGCTGAGCTACTTTCCCTGCTACGTCACTCCCGGCACCGGAAAGGTGATCCAGGGGTACTATGGCTTGGGTCTCTTGTGGCGCACCAAGGCCGTTCCCCACGCGAAGGTGTTCTACTGCCCGAGCCAGGCGAAGCAAAACGCAAACATGACGTACGAGTATTATACCCAGGTGGCCGCCTGGCCGTCCGTTCCGGCTACCGACTCGGCCGGCCGGATTCGGGTTTGCTACACCTACTACTTCCAACGGAAGGAAACGGAGAATTTCAAGGGCTTCATCTTGCCGAAGGTCACCTACGACCGCGCTCGCCTCGAGATCGGCAACGGCACATATGAGGTTACGGGCCCGGTAAAGCTGAACGTGCTGGATCCCGCCAAGAGCATCACGACCGACTTGTGCCACTCCCTGGACTTGGTGCCCCACAAGGACAGCGGGATCGCCGGCCTCAACGCGCTCTTTACGGACGGGCATGCGAAGTGGCAGAGCGCCCGGAGCAACCCCAAAGCCTTTGACCCCGCTTTGTGGGTCAGCCCAGGCAGCGACGAGCTCAGCTTTCGCCGCCTCGCGGATTCCTGGCGACCGTAGCGAGGGCGGAACTTGCTTCCGCCCGGGCTCGCTTGGGGCACAGCTTCCGCGCCGCGGCTGATTTCGCACGGCGGGAGATGCGAGCCGCAACTTCTGTTTTCCCATCCCCTGTGCCTTGAGAACATTGCGCTTTGTGCCCAAATGAGTTTGAAGCCACTTCCAGTCAGAGACCGGCTCGTCGAGGATTCTGTCTGGTGAGGCTCGGCCCAGAGGAGCTTGAACCTCCCGGAGTTTTCCTGGCGCCGTTGACCGCGTGAGCCGGCGAGTTCATGATTCCTCTATGCGGTTCGAAAACGTTCACGCCCCCTGGGAAAGGTCTTCCGCAGGAACCGCAAGCGGCCGCCGGTTGATTGCGTTGCTGATCCTGGCGGTGTTTCCTGCGTTCGCCGGCGGCTTGTCGGGCGGCGGCAAGGTCAGGGTGGAGGGGCTCCGGTGCGAGTATTTCGTGAACCCGCTCGGCATCGAGGTTGCCCGCCCGCGCCTGAGTTGGCTGCTGCAATCCGGCCGGCGGGGTGAGGTGCAGGCAGCCTACCAAGTGCTCGTGGCGACCAGTCCCGACCTCTTGCGCAGGAATCAAGGCGATCTTTGGGACAGCGGGCGAGTGGCGTCAGACCGCAGCATTCAGGTTGAATATGGCGGGCGCAGGCTGAACTCGCGCGCGCGCTGCCATTGGAAGGTCCGGGTGTGGGGCAAGGACGGGGAGGCTTCGGCCTGGAGCCGGCTCGCCGAGTGGACGATGGGGTTGCGCAACCCGGAGGATTGGCGGGCCAAGTGGATTACCATGGAAGCCGAAACGCTGGCGCATCCGTGGATGCGTCGGGAATTTGCTCTCCCGGCGCCGGCAGAGCGCGCGCTCCTTTATGTGAACACTCCGGGACATTATGAGGTGTATGTCAACGGCAGAAGGGTCGGGTCCGAGGTGCTCCTCCCCCCGCATGCAAACATCCGGAAACGCTTTTTATACAACGTGCATGACGTCACCGGCCACTTGAGGAAAGGACTCAACTGCGTGGCCTTTTGGCTGGGACCGGGATGGTATCAACCGGCCTACGGCAACCCGGGCAAAGCCCCGATCTTGCGCGCCCAGCTCGAGATGGCGACGGCAACCGGCTCGCAGGTTGTTGCGACCGACGCCTCCTGGCGAGTGCGGGATAGTTGCCTGAGCCAGGTGGGAACGTGGGCGTGGGGCGACATGGGCGGGGAACGATGGGACGCTCGCAAGTATGTTGAAGATTGGAACAACATCCATTTGGATGACAGCCGTTGGCACAAGGCCGTGGAGGTCGCGGCGCCTGACGTTCCGAGCTCATGGCAGGCTTTACCGGGCAGCCGCCTGGGGCCGCCTATCCAGGCAAAGACGATCTATCCGCACGGCACAAACTGGGTAATTGACTTCGGCGCTCCTTTGACCGGCTGGGTTCATTTGCGGCTTAACCGGCTCAAACCGGGCCAGGAGATTACGATTGAATACGCTGATCTGCCGGCCGAACTGCGCCATCTGGCGCACATGACAAACAGCCAGGGCTTTCAGACCTTCAACCAGCGCGATGTGTTTGTGGCGGGCCGGGAGCGGACGGGTGTCCTTCAAAGCAAATTCAACCAGCACGCCTTCCGTTACGCCGTGATAGGCGGCCTTGCGGATGCGCCCCGCTTGAAGGATGCGGAGGCCAGGATCGTGCGGACGGATCTGGAAAGTGCGGGCAGCTTTGAATGCTCGAACGAACTGTTCAACCGGATTCACCGGGTCACCGTCAACACGCTCGGCACGCAGATGCCGGCGGGTGTGCTGGGCGGAGGCGAAGCGCGCGAAAAGCTCGGCTACGGCGACGGAGGGGCCTTCCTTTCCGGCCTGCTCTACAATTTTCGCAGCGACGCCTTCTTCAGCAAGTGGCTGCGCGACTGGTTGGATGGGCAGCGGGCGGACGGCTTCCTTGGCCACACCGCGCCGGAGTATTATCCGACCGGCGGCGGACCCTCGTGGGGCGGACAGGCCAGCGAGCTGGTGCGGCGCCTCGCGGTCTGGTTTAGCGACACGCGGGCGGCATCGGAGAGCTACACGGCGCTGCGCAGATATGTGGATTTCCTGGAAAGCCACACGGAGGGGGACATCCTGCGCTACTACAATCCCTATCCGCCCGGCAACTACCTGCGGTGGTACTTTCTCGGAGATTGGAATCCACCGGGGGCATCCGCCGACGAACACGGTTTTGTTTTCGAATCCGAGCAGGAACGCGAATTCTTCAACAACTGTTACCGCGTATTGCTGTGGGACGAGTTAGCGGCTTTTGCCCGCTTGCTCGGCGATGACGCGGAGTATCAGCGGTGCAAAGACAGGCTTGCTGGTCTGCGCCCGCTCGTTCACCGAACCTACTTCGATGCGGCCCGGAACACTTACGGCCCCAACCGGCAGGCATATCTGGCCATCGCACTCTATGCCGGAGTCGTGCCTGCCAGCCTCAGATCGGACATTTTTAGGCAGCTCGAATCCGACATTGTGCACCGCAGGAACGGCCACCTGGACACCGGCATGCTCGGCACCTTCATCCTCCTGGACCTGCTCACACGGGAGAACCGCCACAATCTGGTCGCGCTCATGATGAACCAGACCGGTTTTCCAGGCTGGGGTTTCCTGCTGCGGGAGCGCAACGCAGCGACCTGGCCGGAAAGTTGGTCCGGTTGGGGCAGCCAGGTGATACAGGTCGTCGGGTCCCCTGGCGCCTGGTTCTATGAAGGACTCGCCGGGATTCGGCCCGACCTGGAGCATCCCGGCTTCAGACGATTCCATATTCGTCCGGGGGTGGTGGATTCCGTCGAGTGGGTCAGGTGCCGCTATCGGTGTCCCCACGGAAACATCGTTAGCGACTGGCGGCGAGAGGGGCGGAGCCTGAGGTTGAAGATCGAAGTTCCGCCAAACACCAGCGCTATCGTGACCGTTCCCACCCGCAGCCCCGATGCGGTCACCGAGTCGGGCGTGCCCGCGCGGGATGCGGAAGGCGTGAAGCTCATAGCGGCCCCTGCCAGCGAAGCCGTGTTTCACGTCGCATCGGGCAGCTACAGTTTCAGGGCCGAGCTCCCCTGAGGCATCAAACCACAGTTGCGGATCGGCGATTCGTCGTTTTTGCCTCCCCTTCTTGCCTCCATCACCATCGCCGGACGGGCTCGACGCCGTTATGGCGGTCGTGCACCGGCGTTGGCTTGCGACTGGCTGGGGGGTGCCTTGTTAGTGCGGTCGGGCTACGGTGTGTATCCCATGGGGAGCGATCCCCATGGGATACACACCGTAGCAGCACCGGGTTGTCACCGTAATCCCAAGCCAGAGGTGCCGGGGTCAGCGGGGACTTAAGAGCGCAGGCAGGCAGCATAAGTGTCCAAAATGTGGACAGTGCGCGGGCTCGAAACTGGGAGGATCCAACCGGTTTTGGCTTGGGGGCAATCATGACATCGCAATTCCTCTACTTCGGCATTCGGGAATGTGGGGAAGAAAACCACCGTTGGCACTTCCGGGAGTCCTGTGCTGAACCAAGTTCTGCCTGACACCTAGATTTTTCGCAGAATGAGTTCGGGCGCGAAGTGTATCGCGGAGCTCAGGTCTGGCCGGCCAACCGGAAGAAGCGGTCTTTTTCAGTCGGTGAATATGCGCGAAGCCTGCTGGTGCCAGAATGCGATCTGGTGTAGGGTATGGTCATGCTGCCGTTGATGCCTTTAAGACCTCGTCTGGCGTCGCCGCTCTTGTTTGTGCTGCTCGTCGGAGGAGCGATAGCCGTCATTGATCATTGGCTGCGGCGCCAGCCCGTTCCCGCACCAGCCTTGCGCCGAAGACCTGCGGCTCCGCCGAAAGCTGGCCGCGCTCGTGTCGGACGCCGCCGCACTCCAGGTGTGGGCGTTTGATCGGGCGCCATCCGGGGAGAGCGAAATCGAATCCAGCGCGGTGATTCATTCGGCGTCACGACGTCTCGGAGGCGGAGAGGGATGGGGGGCCGTCCGTAATGCCGATATTCAAGGCAATCGCACGGATTTGGCGGTGGGACGCCGCCAGGACCCGCCGGCGTGGACGCCTGCGCTACAATCCGTCTGCCCCTCCGGGGCTCAGAAAGGGGAACAAGTGCGGCTGGTCCAGCGGTTTCGGATGCCCCCGGCAGGCATCCTGCCTGCCGCTACCGCGTTTGGAGGCGGAGATGGTTAGATGCAGCCCTGTAGGATCGGCGCTCCGGTGGCGGCGGGATTGCTTTTGTGGGCCGGTGCAGGTTGAATCCACGGCAAATGAATGCGCCAATTTCCACGAACCTCGCCGGGCGACTAACTGAAGCTTTCCCCGCTGCCGACCGGGTGCCGGCGGAATGGCACCCGGATACCCGAGGTTATGAACGCCTGTACTTGATCAACGGCGAAATCCGCGAATGGACCGGGCCAGTCGCGGAGATCCTCTCGCCGATCTGCTTGCGCGAGGGAAACGTGCTGCGCCGGCCGGTCATCGGCAGCGTGCCGGCGATGGACGAGGCGGCGGGCCTGGCGGCGCTCGAAGCCGCCGCCCGCGCGTGGGATGACGGGCGCGGTCGTTGGCCAACGCTGACCGTGTCGGCCCGGATCGAGGCGGTGGAGGCTTTTGTGGGGCGCATGCTGGCCGTGCGGAACGAGGTGGTGAAGCTGCTCATGTGGGAGATCGGCAAGAGCCTGGACGACAGCCGCAAGGAGTTCGACCGCACCGTGGACTACATCCGGAAGACCGTTGAGGCATTGAAGGACATAGACCGCGTCGGATCACGGTTCAGCCTCGATGGCGGCGTGATCGCCCAGGTGCGCCGCTCGCCGCTGGGGCTGGTCCTTTCCATGGGGCCGTTCAACTATCCGTTGAACGAGATTTACACCACGCTCATCCCTGCGCTGATCATGGGCAACACGCTCGTGGTCAAGACTCCCAAGTTTGGCCGGCTGCTGCACCAGCCGTTGCTGCGCGCGTTTGCCGATAGCTTCCCGCCGGGGGTCGTTAATTTCCTCTCGGGCTCGGGCGCGGAGATCATCGGCCCGATCATGAAGAGCGGACGCCTCAACGCGCTGGCGTTCATCGGGTCGAGCCGCGTGGCGGACATCCTCAAACACCAGCATCCGCAGCCGCACCGGATGCGCTGCATCATGGGGCTGGACGCCAAGAACCCGGCGCTGATCCTGCCGGACGCCGACCTGGACGCGGCGGTGCGGGAATGCGTGACCGGCAGCCTCAGCTTCAACGGCCAGCGTTGCACGGCGTTGAAGATGCTTTTTGTGCACAAATCCATCGCGCCGGCGTTCCTGGAGAGGTTATGCGCCGCGGTAAACGCGCTCCCCGTCGGGATGCCCTGGGACAAGGATGTGAAGCTTACCCCGCTGCCGGAATTTGACAAGGCCGTGACGCTCGACGCGTATGTGGAGAACGCCGTGGCGGCCGGCGCCAAGGTGATCAATGCCGGCGGCGGCACGCATGTGGCGACGCTCTATTTCCCGGCCGTGGTCTATCCGGTGGCGCCGCAAACCGATCTCTACCACAAGGAACAGTTCGGCCCTGTAGTGCCGGTCTGCTCCTATCGGGACGAGCGGGAATTCCTGGATTATGTGGTGCAGTCGAACTTCGGACAGCAGGTGAGCATATTTGGCCGCGACCACCAGCGCGTGGCCCGGCTGATTGCCCCGCTCGCCAACCAGGTCTGCCGCATCAACCTCAATTGCCAGTGCCAGCGCGGGCCTGACACCCTGCCGTTTACGGGGCGGAAGGATTCGGCCGAGGCGACGCTGTCCATCAGCGACGCGCTGAAGTGTTTCTCGATCCGCTCACTGGTGGCGGCCCAATCCACTCCCGACAGCCGCCAGCTGATCCAGGATATCGTCAGCGGACGGCATTCCAGTTTTCTGCACACCGACTACTTGCTTTGAGGGATGGCGGGAATTGGGCGCGGGCGGGAGGGTAACACGCCGATGGTCCGTGGCGCCGCTGGTGAGGCTGAGTTGCTGTTGCGGCCGAAAACGCCGCTGCGCCTCATTCCATATACCACAGCCGGCTGACCATCTCCGTGCCGTTCAGCCGCCACAGCACCCGGAACGGCACGTGCTCCACATGGCCATCGGCCGTGGTGACATTGGCCCCGCGGCTGTGAACCGTGGGCCGCCCCCAGTTGTAGGCGTAGCCATAGTTGGGCCAGGTATCGTTCTGGGTGTCGTTATCCACATCATCGGTAAAGGGATACGCCAAAGGGGAATAGAGATAGTGCGTGATGGTATCCGTGAAGATCATCGCCTGGGCAGGGCGCTTGATTTTGGAGGCAGGCATGGCCGGCACCCTGTTTCCATAATAGAATGGCCCTGAAATCCCTTTGTAGCTCGGCGTGGAGACGGGTTCCCCGTAAGCGCCGAAGTAACAGCCGATGTAACAATTCCAGTTGGTCCCGGATGGCCCGCTGGAGTAAGGCGCCGGGCCGATGCTCCCGCCGGGACATCGCCGGAGCGCATCCAGAAAGAGGGGGTCGGTGTTGAACTGGCCAGCGCCGGGCTTCTGCCGCTTGGCGACATAAGGCGCCAGAATCTGAAACCAGAACGGTTTAGTGTAGTCGGTGGAGTCATCGCCAAAGAGTGGGAATCTGTCGTTGAAGTCGCCCTCATACATGATGGTCGCGTAGCCCCAGTTCTTCATGTTGTTGGTGCAATAGACCGCGTGGGCCTTGGCCTTGGCTTTCGCCAGCGCCGGCAGCAGCAGCGCCGCCAGAATCGCGATAATTGCGATCACCACCAGCAGCTCGATCAGGGTGAAACCACGAGAAGAGAGAGGCAGCCTCCGGTTTCGTCCGCCGCCCGCGACGGCCGCGCCGCGCACCAGCCCTGATCCCACAAAGGCAGGGACAGCCTTCATGGCCAAGTATAGGCACCTACCAGTCTGCGAAAGCAACCACAATCGTCGCCCCACCCGACCCGCGGTCGCCGCTGACCCCTGCAGCGGTTGGAGGACGGCGGAAGGAGCTCTTGCTGCTCGCCGCCGGATACCACTCCGCCGGCGCCAGGTTTGCTCGCAGCCCCGGTGAATCCCCGGTGTGATTTCCAGATTTGCCCCGGATTGTTGCTATGTGCCACGTGTGCGAAAGTACGCTCGCAGTATGTCCTTCTGTTGTGGGTTTGACGTTTGTTGCGTCAGGGCGGTTCGAAAAACCGAGCCGCCCTCTTTTGCCAGTTCCATCCCGCATGCCCGCCGACGGACGAACATCCTGCCCGAGTTGATCGCCAATGGCCTGGCGGCTCAAATCCAACTCGGGAATCCCGCATTCCGCATTCCACTTCCAGCGAGTTAGCAATGAGATCACGCACGTTTGCCCCATCGACTGCGGCCCCCGCCAACGGTGTTGGCCTCGGCCGGCGCAACCACTCTCACGACGGTGGCAGTCTTCCCGGCGCGAGCCAGCCAATCCGGCTGCTATTGGCGGATGACCACCCGGTCGTGCGCCGCGGTCTCAGGGCCTGCCTGGAACGGCATCCGAACATCCAGGTGGTCGGGGAAGCCGCTGACGGGCGGGAGACGATCAATCAGGCCAGGGCGCTGGTTCCAGATGTCCTGTTAACCGACATCTACATGCCGCACCTGACCGGGTTGGCCGTGGTTGAAACCCTGAATAGAGAATTGCCGCAGATCAAAGTTCTGCTGTTGTCCACGCAGACAGATGGCGCATTTGTGTTGCGCTGCATCCAGGTGGGCGCCAGCGGGTACGTCCTCAAGGAGTCGTCGCCCGAAGATATTGTCCGGGCGATAGAGACCGTCCACTCCGGCGCGCCCTTCTTCAGTCCCGACGTGGCTCACGTCGCTATCAACCAGATGGTCCGGGGCAACCAGACGGGCCCTGGTTTGGCTGATCTAACTGATCGGGAGCGCGAAGTCTTGACTCACATCGCCGACGGTCTGTGCAACAAGGAAATCGGGTGTCGCCTGAACATCAGCACCCGTACCGTGGAGACCCATCGCGAGCGGTTAATGCACAAGCTCGAAATCCACAACACCGCCGGCCTGACCCGGTTCGCCGTCGCCAAGGGCTTGGTAACGATCTCCGGAGTAGCCGCCACATGGAACCGGGCGTCGGAGGTTTCGGCGAGGAGCGTTCTTTGCGAACTTGCCAGGGCTGGAGGTTATTGAAACGGCCGGATGGTCCTTATGTCACTCGCAGATATATTCGTAAATGGTATGGCTGCCCTCGCGGTCGGTGTGGTGGTGTATCTCGGTTGGCTGGCCTTCCAACAGAGGCTCAAAGCGCGCAAAGGGTCGAAGGATCGCGAACGACAGCGGCGACGCCATTGGGGTTACGAATGAGTTCGGGACCGGGGTCCGAGCACCGACGGTCCTCGTAGCTGATAAAGGACGCGGCGGGGAGCACACTGTCCCTGCCGCAGGCGGTAAAGGATAATGGCGGCGGGCAAATTATTCTTGCTGCGGCACTGCGAATGAGAAAATGCTCGGCGGATGAAACGCACTCCACTTCACGCCGCCCATCAGCGATTGGGCGGCCGGCTCATCGAATTTGGCGGCTGGGAGATGCCCGTGCAGTATACCGACATCACCGACGAGCACCTCGCCGTGCGGCAGGCGGCGGGGCTGTTTGATATCTCGCACATGGGCGAGCTGCAACTGGCCGGCCCCGGGGCGGAGGCCTTTCTCAATCATGCCCTCACCAACGACCTCCGCAAGCTGGCGGTTGGCCAGGGCCAGTACACCCTGCTGTGCAACGAGCGCGGCGGGGTCGTTGACGATCTTTACGCCTATCGCCTCGCCGCCCAGGAATACCTCCTCATCATCAACGCCTCGCGCATCGAAGCTGATGTGCGCTGGCTGGAAACCCAGCTGGCCGCGTTTCCCGAACGCGGCGGGGTGAGCTTCCAGAATGCGTCGGACTCGACGGGCGCTCTGGCCGTGCAAGGCCCGCGCGTCGTGGAGTTCATTGAGCGCTGCTTTCCCGGCCCGTCCACGGGCGGCACCAGCGTGGCGCGGGTGACAGAGTTGAAGAAGAACCAGATAGCCCGCTTCAGTGGAACCGGCGGCACAGTCTGGGTTTCACGCACCGGCTACACGGGCGAAGACGGCTTCGAGGTCGTCGCTCCCGGCGAAATGACTGAGGCGATCTGGAACCAAGTGCTGGCTGCCGGGCAACCCTGCGGGCTGAAGCCCGCCGGGTTGGGCGCGCGCGACACGCTGCGCACCGAAGTGTGTTACCCCCTTTACGGCCACGAACTGGACGAAGACACAACCCCCATTGAAGCGGGGCTGGGTTTCTTTGTCGCGCTGGACAAGGGCGAGTTCATCGGCCGCGTAGTGCTTGCCGCGCAGAAGGCGCAAGGCCCGGCCCGGAAGCTCGTGGCTTTCAAGATGACCGGGAAGTCAGCTCCGCCCCGCCCCCACTATGCCCTCTGGAGGACCGGGCCAGGCGCGGCGAAAGTTGGCGAGGTAGCGAGCGGAACGCAGAGCCCGTCGCTGGGCATCGGGATCGGCATGGGGTATGTGCCCGCGGAACTGGCCCGGCCCGGCACCCCCATCGAGATTGAAATCCGTGGCAGGCGCGCGCCTGCGATGCTGGTCTCGAAGCCCTCAATCCTTAGCCTCGTGAAGAAAAATGCATAAATAGGTGAAAAAGTGCTTG